>NZ_LSKH01000293.1:0-748 GCF_001557395.1 Sphingomonas sp. CCH5-D11
CCACCGCGCTGACCGGGCAGGAGACGATCGAGCTCCGCCGCTGGATCATCGGGCCCGAAGCGGGCAGTCGCGGACGGCGGCGGGGCCTTGCCGCGCGTTTGTCGGATGTCGCCAGCTATGACGAGGGCGGCGCACAGGCCATCGCCGATGCGGTGCGCGCAGCGCAGGGGCTGGCTGCCGATGGCTGGCTCCAGCGAGTCGCCGAGGGTCAGCCGTTCGGGCCAATCGAGACGCTGCTGGCGAGCGTGCGCGGCCTCACCTACGCCCGTGCCGAGGGGGCGGAGGACGCGGGCTACGGCCTCGAGACCGAACTCGCCGAGCCCTCGCCCGAGCTGATCGAGGCCGCCGCGCCCGCCGCCGAGGCGCTCGACTCGCTCTACCGCCCGCTCGTCGCATTGGGCAAAAGGCTGGAGGCGGTGCTGACCGACGCGCCCGACTGGCTCGATGGTCCGGCACGCGCGCGCGTCGAAGGGGCGATCGCCTCGCTTGGCTGGCGCGCAGAGACGGTGGCGGCGTGGCTGTCGCTGATCGCGCGGGTCGGGGGGCCCGCAAGCGCTGATTTCGTCGACTGGCTCGCGGTTGACCGGGTCGAGGGGCGCGAGTTCGACATCGGCCTCCACCGCCACTGGCTTGATCCGACCCGGCCTTTTGCGGAGATCGTCCTTAAGCCCGCGCATGGCGCGCTGGTCACGTCGGCGACGCTGACGGCGGGCGGCACATGGGAAACGGCGGAGGCGCGGGTCGGCGC
>NZ_LSKH01000294.1:0-518 GCF_001557395.1 Sphingomonas sp. CCH5-D11
GTGTAGCTAACGGCCACCCGCCCCGCCGCGCCGGCCGCGATCACCCGCACCCAGCCGCGCGCATCCGCGTCGACATCCACGGCATAGACGCTCGGCGGCAGCACGAAGGGCGCACCCTCCGCCGGCAGACCGGTCATCCCGCCGATCGCCACCACTGGCGCCGCCGCCAGCAGCTGCCAGCCCTGTGTGGTGGCGGGCAGCACATCCTCCACCGTTCGCGTTACCAGCAATGTGCCGGTGAACGCCTCCGCCAGCGCGATCGCGCTGGCGGAGGCGTTCACCGGCACATTGCTGGTAACGCGAACGGTGGAGGATGTGCTGCCCGCCACCACACAGGGCTGGCAGCTGCTGGCGGCGGCGCCAGTGGTGGCGATCGGCGGGATGACCGGTCTGCCGGCGGAGGGTGCGCCCTTCGTGCTGCCGCCGAGCGTCTATGCCGTGGATGTCGACGCGGATGCGCGCGGCTGGGTGCGGGTGATCGCGGCCGGCGCGGCGGGGCGGGTGGCCGTTAGCTACAC
>NZ_LSKH01000295.1:0-1859 GCF_001557395.1 Sphingomonas sp. CCH5-D11
CCGCCTCTATGACCTCGTCTGGAAGCGCGCGCTCGCCAGCCAGATGGCGTCGGCCCGCATGGAACGCACCACGGTCGACATGGCCGACGGCACGGGTCGCAACGTCCTGCGCGCCACCGGTCAAGTCGTGCTCTTCCCCGGCTATCTCGCGCTCTACGAGGAAGGTCAGGACGACAGCGCCGACGAGGACGCAAAGCGCCTGCCGCGCCTGCGCGACGGCGATTCCCCCGCCAAGAAGTCGGTCGACGCCGAACAGCATTTCACCCAGCCGCCGCCGCGCTTCTCCGAAGCCTCGCTGGTCAAGCGGATGGAGGAGCTCGGCATCGGCCGCCCCTCCACTTATGCCTCGATCATCAAGACGCTGAAGGATCGCGCCTATGTGCGCGTCGAGAAGAACCGCTTCTTCGCCGAGGAAAGCGGGCGTTTGGTGACGGCGTTCCTCGAACGCTTCTTCGAACGCTATGTCGCTTATGACTATACCGCCGAGCTCGAGGAAGAGCTGGACGACGTGTCGGGCGGCCGCGCGCAATGGCAGGCGGTACTCGAGGCATTCTGGCGAGATTTCAAGCCGCGCACGGCAGAGGTCATGGACTTCAAGCCGAGCGAAGTGACCGAGCAACTCGACGCCTTTCTCGCGCCCTATCTGTTCCCCGATCGCGCCGATGGCACCGATCCCCGCCTCTGCCCGAGCTGCGCCACCGGCAAGCTCGCGCTGCGCGGCGGCCGGTTTGGCGCGTTCATCGCCTGCTCCAACTATCCGGAATGCAAATACACCCGCCGCTTCGCGCAGGCGGGCGCGGAAGGCGGCGACAGCGGTGAGCCCGAACAGCTTGGCCAGGATCCCGAAACGGGCCTGCCGGTGGAGCGCAAGTCAGGGCGGTTCGGCCCGTACATCCAGCTTGGCGAGGGCAAGGACGCAAAGCGCGCTTCGATCCCGAAGGACGTGGGCGAGCTGGATCTCGAAATGGCGCTGAAGCTTCTCAGCCTGCCGCGCACGATTGGCCAGCACCCGGAAACGGGCAAGGACATCGTCGCTTCGATCGGCCGCTATGGCCCGTACCTTCAGCATGACGGCAAGTATGCGCGCTTGCAGAGCACAGCCGACGTGTTCGAAACGGGCATGAACGCCGCCGTCGTGAAGCTCGCCGAGGCAGCCGCCGGTGGCGGGCGCCCGCAGCGCGGCACGCGCGAGCCGCTCAAGGTGCTGGGCAAGCACCCGCGTAGCGAGGCGGAGATCAAGCTGATGGAGGGGCGCTACGGCCCCTATGTCACCGATGGCGAGACTAACGCGACCCTGCCCAAGACGATCGCGCCCGATCAACTGACGCTCGAAGAAGCCGCCCAGCTGATTGACGCGCGGGCGGCGATGCCCAGCAAGGGAAAGACCGCCAAGAAGAAGCCCGCCGCCAAGAAGCCGGCGGCAAAGAAGGCCGCACCGAAGAAAGCGGCCGCGAAGAAGTAACGCCCGGCCGCGCGGGACGATGGCGCCAGACGCCGTTCCCGCGCGGCCGGGCGCCAGCTCGCCTTCAACGGAGCAGGCGATCAGCCCTTGTTCCAACTGATCTGGCGCATCTCGCCGGCAAGAGCGGGGAGGCCTTGGCTGAAGCCTGTCGGCACACCACTCGCCCTCCATCACGGCCGCCCGGTGAGACCTCGGGCGAACTCTTACGTCATGCCGGGCTTGTCCCGGCATCCACCAGGCCGCACACCTCAACCAACCATATTCGCGGAACGGTGGATCCCGGTTGAAGACCGGATGACGAAGCGGGCACATGCCGCAGCAGATCCTGCCGCCCCCGCAAGCCTCGGCTTCGTTGAACGCGTACTCCACCCGACGTCGATCAGGCTGGGGATCAAGC
>NZ_LSKH01000003.1:0-2720 GCF_001557395.1 Sphingomonas sp. CCH5-D11
GTCGCGGGGGCCCGGACGGCTGCATCGACCGGCGGCGCCCCTCCCCTGCTTCGCCCCGCCCCGATCGGAGAGCATGATGACCAGGACGATCCTCCCCTATCCGCAGACCGACACGCATTTCACGGGGCGGGTGGGCCGCACCTATGTCGATTCCCAGCCGGTGATCCCCGATGTGCCCAAGGCGCCCGAGGGCGCGCCAAACGTGCTGCTGATCCTGCTGGACGATGTGGGGTTCGGCCATGCTGCCACCTTTGGCGGGCCGGTGAGCACGCCGACGCTGGAGAAGCTCGCCAAGGAGGGCGTGCGCTACAACCGGTTTCACACCACCGCGCTCTGCTCGCCGACGCGCGCGGCGATCCTGTCGGGGCGCAACCACCATTCGGTGCATACCGGCATCATCATGGAGCTGGCGACCGGCTTTCCCGGCTATGACGGGCGCTGGCCGGAAAATGCCGCCTGCGTGGCGCAGACCATGCGGATGAACAATTACAACACCGCCGCCTTCGGCAAATGGCACAATACGCCCGACTTCGAGACGAGCCCGGCGGGGCCGTTCGATCGCTGGCCGACGGGCCATGGCTTTGAGTATTTCTATGGTTTTCAAGGCGGGGAAACCAACAATTGGGATCCGCCGCTGTTCGAGAACACGCTGCCGATCGAAAAGCCGGAAGGCGACGACAATTATCACCTGAGCGCCGCCATGGCGGACAAGGCGATCGCCTGGATCAGCAGCCAGAAGGCGGGTGCGCCGGACAAGCCCTTCTTCTGCTATTGGGCGCCGGGAGCGGCCCATGCGCCGCACCACAGCCCGAAGGACTATGCCGACAAATACAAGGGCAAGTTCGACCAGGGCTGGGACAAGGTGCGCGAGGAAACGCTGGCGCGGCAGATCACGCTGGGCGTGGTGCCCGAGGGAACGGTGCTGACCCCGCGGCCCGATTCCATGCCGGCCTGGGACGAATGCAGCGCCGACGAGAAAAGGCTCTACGCCCGGATGCAGGAAGTGTTCGCCGGGTTCCTGGAGCATGTCGATGCGCAGATCGGCCGGCTGATCGACGCGATCGAGACCATGGGCCTGCGCGACGACACGCTAATCATCTATGTCGTGGGCGATAACGGGCCGAGCGCCGAAGGGTCGATGCACGGCACCGCCAACAACATGAAAAGCCAGCACGGCTATGTCGACAGCGTCGAGGAGATGCTGAAGGTGATCGACGAGCTGGGCAGCACCCACCACGAAAACCATTATCCGGTGCCGTGGTGCTGGGCCGGATCGTCGCCCTTTCAATGGTGCAAGCAGGTGGCCTCGCATTTCGGCGGCACGCGCAACGGGCTGGTGATGAGCTGGCCCCGGCGGATCGCCGACCGGGGCGGGCTGCGCGACCAGTTCCACCATGCGATCGACATCGTGCCGACCATCCTGGAGGCGGCCGGCGTGACCGAACCGATCTCTATCAACGGCGTGCCGCAAAAGCCGATCGAGGGCGTCAGCATGGCCTATAGCTGGGACGATGCCGCCGCACCCTCGACGCGCACCACGCAATATTTCGAGATGTTCGGCAATCGCGCGCTGTATCACGACGGCTGGGTGGCCGGCGCGCGGCACGGCAAGCTGCCGTGGCAGACATCGGGCTCCTCCCCCGATTTCGACAGCGACGCCTGGGAACTCTATCATATCGACGAGGACTTCAGCCAGGCGAACGACCTGGCCGAGGCGGAGCCCGAGAAGCTGCGCCAGTTGCAGGACATGTTCTGGGCGGAGGCGGCGAAATACAATGTCCTGCCGCTGGACGACCGCTTCGTGGAGCGCGCGGACGTGAACCTGAAGCCGAGCTACCTGCGCGGCAAGAAGCAGTTCATCTACCTGCCCGGCACCACGCGCATCCCCGAGGCGGCATCGCCCGCGACCAAGAACATCGATCACACGATCGCGGCGGAAGTGACCATCCCCGATGGCGGCGGCGAAGGCGTGCTGGTCTGCTGTGGCGGGGAGGCCGGCGGCTACAGCTTCTTCATGAAGGAGGGGAAGCTGTATTGGGAGCATAACTGGTTCAATACCGAGCGTTATCGCGTGGAATCGACCGCGCCGATCCCGGCCGGCCACCATGTGCTGTCGGTGCAGATCACCTGCGACAAGGAGGGCGAATTCGCCACCGGCGGCAAGGCGACGCTGCGCCTTGGCGAGACGATCGTGGGCGAGGGCCGGTTCGACAAGCAGGTCGGCGCGCGCTTCACGGTGGGCGAGAGCTTCGACGTGGGGTGCGACCTGATCACGCCGGTGTCGGATCTCTACGCGAGCCCGGCGCGGTTCAACGGCACGCTGAAGCGCGTGCTGGTGGATATCAGCGACGTGGAGTTCGACGATCTGGCGCATCAGGTGAAGATCGCCATCGCGACGCAGTGATCGGGGGGTGGGGTTTTCGGGTGACGTGAGCTGTTGACGGCACGCGGCGGGGAGCGTGCGATCGCCCCCATGCCGCGCCATCCCGGCCTTGCGCCGGGATCCATGGTGCCGCGGACTCGGCCGGTCGAGGTTTGCGGGCTGCTGGATGCCGGGATGGGTTCGGCATGACGGTTGGCGCGGGGCGGAGGTGTTGCGGTGGCAGGTGCTGTGGTCGTCACGCCGGCCTTCCCAGCTGGGCCCCGGCCTTCGCCGGGGTGGTTGGCGGTTGGGGGAGTCTGCGCTTCCCTCCCCCTTGGCATCATGCCTGATTGGATGC
>NZ_LSKH01000030.1:0-5273 GCF_001557395.1 Sphingomonas sp. CCH5-D11
TCCGGCTCGGCCTCGAAGCGGGACCACCCGCCCGTGCGCAGATGCTCGAGGAACCCGACGACCCAGTCACCCTGCACTTCCGCGGCGGTCGGACCATTGGAGAAGCCGGACGGGCTCTGCGGGCCGTAGAGGAACAGCATGTTCGGGAAGCCCGAGACCGCGTAGCCGAGATGCGTGCGTGCGCCTTCGCCCCAAGCGTGCGCCAGCGTCGTCCCGTCGCGCCCGCGAATGTCCATCCGCATCAGCCCTCCCGTCACCGGGGTCACTGCACGAAAGTGAAGTTTACGTACGCTAGGATCGAACGAACGGCGAACGCGGACGGTCCTAACGTCTGAAGGGAATGACGACAGCCTGATCGAGGAAGACGCGCATGCCTTCTTCTTTAACGGTCTGGCGGAAGGCGGCATGAGCCGCATCGTCGGTCGCGAAGAGGTCATCCCACACCGTGGACGTTCCATTCTCATTTTCCACTTCGAGCGACCAACCCGGCTCATTCTCGAGCCTTATGATATTTACACTCACGGTGATGCCCTGCTCTGTAACGACGCCGGATAGGCTCGAAGTGACGATGTTGGGGTCGCGTTCGTGCATCACTCTTTCCTCATGCTTTGCTACGGTTTGGCAGCGGCGCCTTCGAGCGCCTTGTAGAGCGCTGTTTTACCGACTTTGAGCCGCGTGGCCGCCTCCCGGACCGTCAGGCCTGCCGCGATATGATCGCGCGCCTTGCGCAATTTGTCAGGCGTGATGACCGGACGCCGACCGCCAAGGCTCCCCCGTTCCCGCGCAGCCTTCAAGCCGGCGTTGGTGCGCTCGCGGATCAGGTCGCGCTCGAACTGGGCGAGCGAGCCGAAGATGTTGAACACGAGCATCCCGCCCGACGTGGTGGTGTCGATCTGCTCGGTGAGCGATCGGAAACCAACGCCACGCGCGGCCAGTTCGCCGACCTTTTCGATCAGGTGGCTCATTGAGCGACCGAGGCGGTCCAGCTTCCATACAACTAGCGTGTCACCGCCACGTAGATAGGCCAGGGCCTCGGCAAGCCCCGGCCTATCAGTTTTAGCGCCGGACGCATGGTCGTCGAAGATGCGCTCGCATCCGGCCGCGTTGAGCGCGTCGTTCTGTAGCGCCAGCTTCTGGTCGCCGGTCGATACCCGCGCATAGCCGATCAGCGCCACGGTCGGTTCCGATCTGTCCGTTGTCCCATCGATTTGCATTCTTGTCCGAATCGCCATCGCGGGTCCAGAGTTGACGGACATATTCATGCTGGCCGCCAGAGGACCGTCTGACGGACAGCCTCAAGGAGGTTCAGGGTCATGGCGAGGCGACGCCTGCTCACCCGCGAGGTGCTGGCGCGTCAGCTCGATCCCCCGACCGACGAACGCGAGATCGCGCGACACTTCACCCTGACACGCGAGGATCTGGATTGGGTCTCGATCCGGCGTGGTCCCGCATCGCAGCTCGGCTACGCCATGACGCTCCTTTATATGCGCTGGCCCGGGCGGGTACTCGGCGCGGACGAGACACCGCCCTTATCGATCCTGTCGTTCGTCGCCCGTCAGCTCGATGTGCCTGAAGCGGCTTGGCATGACTATGGCCGTCGTGAGCCGACCCGCCGTGCGCATCTCACCGATCTGGCACGACGCATGGGCTATCGAGCGTTCGGCCGGACCGACTTCCACGCACTGGCCACCTTCGCCATGCCCGTGGCGCAGACCATCATCCAGCCATTGCAGCTGGCCGAGATCGTCATCGACGAAATGCGACGTCGTCGCCTGTTGCTGCCGCCCGTCACCGTCATCGAGGCGATCGTACGACGAGCGCGCCGCCAGGCCGACGAACTCGTCCACGATGTGCTGACCCAGGGGCTGGGTGATGGCGGACGTACCCGCCTCGATGCGCTGCTCGCCCGTCGTGGCGACCGGGGTGCGACGTGGCTGTCGTGGCTGCGCAACCCGCCGCTGTCGCCGGCACCGCGCAACGTCATGCGCCTGCTCGAACGACTGGATCATGTCCGGGCGATCGGACTGGCCCCGGCGCGGGCCGCTACGATCCCGACCGCGGCCTTCGACCGCATCGCCGACGAGGCGGTGCGGATCACATCGCAGCATCTGGCGGAACTGCCCGACCGGCGCCGCCATGCCGTTCTGGCGGCAGCCGCGCTGCGGCTTCGTGAGAGCCTCGCCGATGCGGTGCTGGCGATGACGGACAAGCTGCTCGGCAGCATGATGCGGCGCGCCGAGAACCGGACGCGCGACAAGGCGCTGGGTACGATCCGCGCGCTCCAGGCACAGTTGCGCCTGCTCACCGGCTCCTGCCGCCTGCTGATCGATGCACGGGCGCAAGGCTTGGACTCGCTTGCCGCGATGGCGATCGACTGGGAGAAACTGGGAACGGCGGTCGGGGAAGCGGAGATACTGGTCGCGCCGGAGACGACCGATCGTACTGCCGAGCTGATCGACCGGCATCGTTCGCTGCGCCCGGTGATCGGGCCGCTCCTCAACGCCTTCACCTTCCAAGGTGCCGGTCCTGTGCAGGGGCTGCTCGATGCGGTCCGGATTGTCGGTGAGGTTTATCGGACCGGCAGGCGACGCTTGCCCGACAATCCACCGCTTCGCTTCGTGCCGCCATCGTGGCGGCCTTTTGTGCTGCGCGACGGGCAGGTCGTCCGCGCAGCCTATGAACTGTGCGCTCTCACCCAGTTGCGCGATCGGCTGCGTGCCGGCGACATATGGGTAGAGGAAAGTCGCCAGTATCGTGCTTTCGACAGCTACCTCCTGCCGCCCGCCACCTTTGCGGCGCTACGCGAGCGCGGGCCGTTACCGTTGGCGATCGACACCGACTTCGATACCTTCATTGCCGGTCGCCGTGCCCGCCTCGATACCGCGATCGAACAAGTCACGGCGCTCGCCCGGCAGGGGGAACTGCCCCAGGTACGGCTCGACGCCGGCGGGCTCGTCATCTCGCCGCTCAAGGCCGTAACCCCGCCCAGTACAGAGGACGTGCGGCGCATGGTCTACGACCGCCTGCCGCGCGTGAAGATCACCGATCTGTTGCTGGAGGTCGATGGCTGGACCGGCTTTTCCGAATGCTTCACTCATCGCCGCTCCGGTCGACCGGCCGATGATCGTAACGCGCTTCTCACCGTGATCCTGGCGGACGGCATCAATCTCGGCCTGACGCGCATGGCGGATACCTGCCAAGCGGCCACCCTGCGCCAGCTCGCACATCTGCATGACTGGCACGTCAGCGAGAGCGCCTATGGCGCAGCGCATGGCCAGCTCTTTCACGCCGGTGGGCGCGGGGCTGCGATCGGTGACATCAACGCGCGTAACGGCAACGAACCCGGCGTCAGCTTCTACACCCACATCTCGGATCAATATGACCCGTTTGCGAGCAGGGTGATCGCGGCGACAGCGGGCAAGGCGCCCTATGTCCTCGACGGGCTGCTCTACCATGCCACCGGTCTGTCGATCGAAGAGCATTACACCGATACCGGCGGGGCCTCCGACCATGTATTTGGCCTCATGCCGTTCTTCGGCTACCGCTTCGCGCCGCGTTTGCGGGATCTGAAGGAACGACGCCTGCATCTGCTGCCGCAGCAGGATGCCGGGGCGCTGCTCGTCGGACTGACCGGCGATCCGGTCGCGGTCGGCCACGTCGCTGACCATTGGGACGAACTGCTCCGCCTCGTCACCTCGATCCGCAGCGGCACCGTCACCGCCTCCGCCATGCTGCGCCGGTTGTCCGCCTATCCACGTCAGAACGGCCTTGCGCTGGCATTGCGTGAGGTCGGGCGGATCGAACGCTCGATTTTCATGCTCGACTGGTTGCGCGACATCGACCTGCGCCGGCGTGCCCAGGCCGGACTCAACAAGGGAGAGGCGCGCAACGCGCTCGCCCGAGCGCTGTTCTTCAATCAGCTCGGCGAACTGCGGGACCGCCGGTTCGAAAACCAGACCTACCGCGCCTCCGGCCTCAACCTGCTCGTAGCCGCCATCATCCTGTGGAACACCCGCTACCTCGAACAGGCCATCGCCGGCATGGCCGTGCCTCCTGAAACTGCCCGCCACATCGCACCGCTCGGGTGGGAGCATATCTCGCTCACCGGCGACTACCGCTGGAACACCGACGACCGCCCTCCGGTCGGCCAGCTCAGGCCGCTACGCACACCCACATCGTTGCTCGCTGCATGACGCGGCTTCGTGTTCGCCTATCGTTCACGCTTGGCGTACGCTGGTCACACTTTCGTGTCGTAGCCCCGCATAGAGCATGGGTTGATGGCGCGGATATTCGCCGACGCGCGAATAGAGCATCCGCACCAGGCTGGAGAGCGTCGTCACGCTGCCGACCGAGGATCGCGCGTTGGCCGAGCCGCGCTGCTGCTGCAACGCGACCGCAGGCGGCAAACCGTCGATCGCGTCGACCTCCGGCACGCCGGCCTGGTCGATCAGGCGACGGGCATAGGGCGCAACCGATTCCAGATAACGCCGCTGCGCTTCGGCATAAAGGGTGCCGAACGCGAGCGATGACTTGCCCGAGCCCGATATGCCGGTGAACACCACGAAGGCGTCGCGCGGTACATCGACGTCAATATTTTTGAGGTTATTCTGGCGCGCGCCGCGAACCTGCACGCAAGCGGGCGGCCCTGTATGCCCATGATCGGTGGCCGGCGTCGTCGCGTGAATATCCTTGCTCTTCAATTCAGTCTTCCTGCCCTAACCGCCCGTGCGGTCCAAGGTTCATCACAGTCGGGTAACAGATGAATGCTTTTCCGACTCAATACATCCAAAGGTCAGGCTGACCCGATATTCGGCACCTTTGGAATATTTTTCCAGCATTGGACAAAGGTTACGACAAAACCATTTTCCCCGTTGGGTCGCGCGACGAGGCCACACACACTCCGCTGGTAAGCGCCTGGGCCAGGCGGCCCTGGTCCGTGCCGCTATCGGCATGTAACGACCGTACTTCGGCGCTTGTTACCGCATTGCGACGGGTTGCCCATTTGCCAGAGCGCGCTTCATCATGGCCGGGGTCGGGCCATGATGACGGCCGAGTTGTCGATCCGAGCGCCTCGCGCCGCTTCGGATCGGCGGGTCAGTAGTGAATGACCGTGCGGATCGACTTGCCTTCGTGCATCAGTTCGAAGGCTTCGTTGATCTCCTCCAAACCCATCGTGTGGGTTACGAATGGGGCCAGATCGATATCGCCTCTCATCGCATCCTCGACCATGCCGGGGAGCTGTGTACGTCCCTTGACGCCGCCGAAAGCGGACC
>NZ_LSKH01000296.1:0-445 GCF_001557395.1 Sphingomonas sp. CCH5-D11
CCGCCTCGACCGGCCCGTGCGCGAGCACCTGCCCTTCCTTGAGCAGCAGTACCTCGTCTGCGACTGCCGCGGCATGGGTCAGATCATGGAGCACCACAACCACTCCCATCCCCGTGGCCGCGGCACCGCGCAGCAGCGCCAGCGTCTCCAGCTGGTGCAGCGGATCTAGGCTGGCGAGCGGCTCGTCGGCGAGCAGCCAGCGCGGTTCGCCCGCCAGCACGCGCGCCAGCAGCACGCGTGCCCGCTCCCCGCCAGACAGCTCGCGCACCGGCCGATGCGCCAGATCCGCCGTTCGGGTCGCCAGCAACGCCGCGTCGATCGCCGCCCATCCGCCGTCGCCATGCGGCAGCCGCCCCAGCGCCACCACGTCGCGCACCCGCATGTTCCAGTGCACTACGGCATCCTGCGGCAGATAGCCGATCGCCCGCGCCCGCTCCCGCGGCGG
>NZ_LSKH01000297.1:0-10430 GCF_001557395.1 Sphingomonas sp. CCH5-D11
GGAACTGGTGCCGATGCCGCCCTTGAAGCCGAAGGCGACGGTGCCGGTGCCCGCGCCAACGGCGCCTTCCGCCACCGCGCCGGGCCGGGCTGCGTCGATCGCCTGCCGCGCCGTGGCGATCGTCACGGTTCGGGCGCGAATGTCGTTCAGGAAGGAATCGTTGGTTTCGCCGACCACCGCATTCACTGACTGAACCTGCTCGTTGCCGGGCTGCTCCAGCGTCCATTCGATCGCGGCGGCGGCGGCTTCGGGGACGGACAAGGTGTTGGTGAGCAGGATCGGCGTCTCTACCTCTCCCAGTTCCTCCACCTGCGTGCTGCCGGCGAACTTGCCGAAGCCGTTGCCGACGCTGAACCCCGCCGGCACCTTGTTCTGGAACAGATTGTCGCCGTGCGGCAGGATCGCCGTCACGCCGGTATGGACGCGCGTTCCGTCGATCAGCGTGGCATGGCCCACGCGAACGCCGGCAACGTCGGTGATCGCGTTCAATGGCCCGGGCGTCAGGATACCGAAGCGAAGCCCGGCCTCGCGTGCGCGCGTTGCTGTCTGCCCTGCCTTGGCCGCCGGCGGCGCCTCTTCGATGCCATCGGCGCGTGATCCGGTGCTGATCGCCATCATCCCCCCGCTCAGCATGGCCCATCCGATCAACCGGGCGATCCGCCCCCGCTTCGCCATTGCTCGCTCCCCACCAGTCGTGCCGGCGGGTCTGCGCACATCGGCACTTGCTGTCCAGCGCCGATCCCGCCGCGCGCTTGCGCGGTCAGCGATCCTGCCCGCCGTCCACCGGCACGATCGCGCCAGTGACGAAGCTGGCCAGCGGGCTCAGCAGAAAGGCCGCCACGCTGCCGATCTCCTCCGGCTTGCCGAAGCGCTGCAGCGGCACCTCCCGCCGGATCCACCGCCACCAGCTTTCCGCCCGCGCGCCGGTTGACCGTTCTTCCCAGTCGCCGCCTGGGAAGATGATGTTGCCCGGCGCGATGGTGTTGACGCGAACGCCCTTCGGTCCCGCGATCACGGCAAGCTCTTTGGCCAGATGGCCCATCGCCGCCTTGGCCGTGCCATAGGTCAGCGGCGTGCCAAGCGCCGCGAGCCCGGCGATCGAGCCGATCATCAGCAAGGAGCCTTCGCCGCGCGGGGTCATGCGGCGCAGCACCGCCCGCGCCAGGAAAAAAGCAGAATCGAGGTTCTGCGCCATGCCGCCGCGCCATGTCGCATCGTCCACCTCGATGCCCGGCGGGCAGGGATGCAACCCCACATTGGCCACCGCGCCCCACAGCGGCCCCATGGTGGTTTCCGCATTGCCGATGATCGCCTCGACCTGTGCGGGATCGGTCATGTCGCCCGCCGCGCTCCAGATCGCATCGGCGCCATGGCGATCCGCCAGCCGGGAATGGGTGGCGGCCAGCGCCTCCGCGCCGCGCGCCGTGATCGCCACGCGCGCGCCCTCCGCGAGGCATGCCTCGACAATGCCAAGGCCGATGCCGCGGCTGCCCCCCGCCACGAAGATCGTCTTTCCGCTTAGCTGCAGGTCCATTCGCCTCTCTCCTGTTCCGCCCTCCTGTCGTCGGGCCGGCCGTGCGGCGCGCGGGATCGCCATGTCCCTTGCGCTGTTCCGCCAGCCCCGGTGATGGCAGGCACGCCGCGGCCGTGCACCGGAAAAATCACCGCGGTCGCGACAATGATCCCCACGCTCCCCGCCGATCCTGCCGCAGCCGGAACGAACCGCGCGATCCGGCGGTTTGCCCGGTCGAGAGGACTATTCGCATGAACGCCAGCGCACGGCTCACCACCCTCACCCGGCTCGGCTTCGCCACGCGCGGCCTGCTGTACCTCGTCATCGCCTTTCTGATCCTGCGCACCGGCCGGGCGGAGGATCCGGCGGGCGCGCTTCGCTACCTTGGCGAAAGCGGGGGGCAGTTGCTGCTTGGCGTGATGGCCGCCGGGCTGATCGGCTATGGCATCTGGCGCTTGTCGGATGCCGCCTTCGATATCGAACGCCACGGCACCGATCGGCACGGCACGCTGGAACGCGTGGGCGCCGCCGCCAGCGGTGTGGTGCACCTGTTCCTGGCGTGGCAGGCGATCCGCCTGATGCAGGGCGCGGCCTCGTCCGGCGACACCACGCAGGAGGGCGCGCAGACCGCGCTGTCGCTTCCGGGCGGCAGCTTTCTGGTCATGCTCGGCGGGCTGGTGCTGGTCGGCGTCGGCATCCTGCAACTGGTGAAGGCGGTAAAGGCGAAGTTCCTGGAGTATCTGGACCCCGCCGTGGCGCGTCAGCCCTGGGCGCAGTGGAGCGGGCGGATCGGCTATGCCGCGCGCGGGCTGGTCTTCATGATCACCGGTTATTTCCTGCTGCGCGCCGGGTTTGAGGAACAGGGCGAATCAGCGGGCGGCATGGACAAGGCGCTCGCCTGGCTGTCCAGTCCGTGGGACGTCGTGGTGGCGGTCGGGCTGCTCGGCTTCGGCATCTTCGGCCTTGTCGAGGCCCGCTATCGCCGCCTTCACGATGCGCCGGTCGACGGCATGGTGCGCCGCGCGATGGGCCGCGCCTGACACGGCCTCGATGTGCCATGGCGGCGCGCTGTGCCATGGAAGGGCGATGAACCCGATCAGAATCGTCGTCGACGCGGATGCCTGCCCTGTGAAGGAGGAGATCTACCGCGTCGCCTATCGGCTGGAGGTGCCGGTCACGATCGTCAGCAACGCCTATCTGCGCGTGCCGCAGCACCCGCTGATCAGCCGCATCGTCGTGGACGGCGGGTTCGACGCGGCTGACGACTGGATCGCGGCGCATGTGGATGCGGCAAGCGTCGTGGTCACCGCCGACATCCTGCTCGCCGATCGCTGCCTGAAGGCCGATGCCGGCGCGGTGATCGGCCCCAACGGCCGCCCCTTCACAACCAGCTCGATCGGCAATGCGGTGGCCGTGCGCGCGATCATGAGCGATCTGCGGGCGGGCGGCGACCGGGTCGGCGGCCAGCCCCCGTTCGGCAAGGAGGATCGTTCCCGCTTCCTGTCCGCCCTGGACGAGGCGGTCACGCGCCTGCAGCGGCTGCGTCGCGGCTGACGGGCAGGGATCGCGGCAGCGCGCTCGGCCGCGATCGGGCCGGCGTCCGGATCCATCGGGTGTCGCTGGCATTCATGACAGTCGGGCGCTAGGCGCCGGGTTGCGCAGTCGGAGCCAGCATATTGTCGATCGAAGTTCCCGCGAATGAAGCCTTTTCGGACGTCTTCGTCGGCGACAGCGAAATGGCGCGGCTCATGCGCTCGCACGATTGGGCCGCCACCTCGCTGGGAACGCCGGATCGCTGGCCCACCGCGCTCAAGGTCGCGCTTCGCCTCCTGCTCACGTCGCGCTTCGAAATGTGGCTCGGCTGGGGCCCGGACATCAATTTCTTCTACAACGATGCCTATCGCCCGACGCTCGGCACCAAGCATCCCCGCTCGCTCGCCGTTCCGACGCAAACGCTCTGGGCCGAGATCTGGGACGACATCAAGGACCGGCTCGCCACCGTGTACCAGACGGGCGAGTCGACCTGGGATCGCGCCCTGCTCCTGCTGCTGGAGCGCAACGGCTATACCGAGGAATCCTACCACACCTTCTCCTACAGCCCGCTGATCGGCGACATTGGCCGGGTCGAGGGCGTGTTCTGCGCCGTGTCGGAGGAAACCAACCGCGTCATCAGCGAACGGCGCCTCGCCGCCCTGCGGGAGCTCGCCTCCGGGCTGGCCGCCGCGCAGGAACAGGCGGAAGTGTTCGCCGCCATCGGCGCCGCTTTGTCGTACAACGACCGCGATCTGCCCTTCAGCCTCGTGTATCTGTTCCAGGACGATGCCGCGCCCGCGCTGGTGGCGTCCGCCGGCATCGCCCCGGATCATCCGCTCGCCGCCGCCGATCACTGGAACCTCGCTCGCGCATCCGCCGGCAAGGGCGCGATCGTGGAGGAGGCGCCCGCCGGCGATCTGCCGCACGGCGCCTGGGCCAGGCCGCCCCGCCACGTCGCCATCGTGCCGCTCGCCGGCCGGCGGAATCACCGCCCGCGCGGCGCCATCGTGGTCGGGCTTAATCCCTATCGTCCGGCCGACGACGATTATCTGAGCTTTCTGGAGCTGCTCGCCGGCCAGATCGCCTCCCGCCTCGCCAGCCTCGAGGTGATGGAGCGCCGCACCCGCGAGCGGGACCGGGTGCACGAACTGTTCCGTCAGGCGCCCAGCTTCATGTGCATCCTGGCGGGGCCGGAGCATCGCTTCGAACTGGTCAATGATGCCTATCTGCGGCTCGTCGGGCACCGCGATCTCATCGGGCTGCCGGTCCGCGAAGCGCTTCCGGAGATTGCAGGGCAGGGCTTCTTCGAACTGCTCGACGGCGTGTTCGCCAGCGGGGAGCCGTTTGTCGGGCGGAACTTGCCGGTCGCGCTTCAGCGTACGGCCGGCGATGCGTCGGAGGAGCGGTTCGTCCACCTCGTCTATCAGCCGACCTTTGACTCGAACGGCGCCGTGACCGGCATCTTCGTCGACGGCTATGACGTCACCGACCAGAAAAGCGCCGAGGATCAGCTGCGCCAACTCAACGATACGCTGGAACAGCGCGTCGCCGAGCGGACGGAGGAGCTGCGCATGGCGCTGGAGCAGCTTCACCGCGAGGCGCGCGAGCGCGAAACGGTTGAACAGGCGCTGCGGCAATCGCAAAAGCTGGAGGCGCTGGGCAAGCTCACCGGCGGGGTCGCCCATGATTTCAACAATCTGCTTCAGGTGATCAGCGGCAATCTCCAGCTCCTGACGCGCGATGTGGCAGGCCAGCCGCGCGCGGAAAAGCGCGTGGAAAACGCCATGGCGGGCGTGATGCGCGGCGCGAAGCTCGCCTCGCAGCTCCTCGCCTTCGGCCGGCGCCAGCCGCTCGAGCCCAAGGTGCTGAACCTCGGCCGTCTCGTCGGCAGCATGGACGATCTGCTGCGCCGCTCGCTGGGCGAGGATGTGGAGATCGAGACGATCATCGCCGGCGGGCTGTGGAACACGCTGATCGATCCCGGCCAGATCGAAAACGCCATCCTCAATCTCGCGATCAACGCGCGCGATGCGATGGCGGGCGGCGGCCGGCTGACGATCGAGGCCCGCAACGCCTATCTCGACGACGATTATTGCCGGCAGCATGATGATGTGCAGCCGGGGCAATATGTGATGATCGCCGTGACGGACACGGGATCGGGCATCCCGCGCGAGATCCTCGATCAGGTGTTTGAGCCGTTCTTCAGCACCAAGCCGGAGGGCAAGGGCACCGGGCTCGGCCTGTCCATGGTCCATGGTCTGGTCAAGCAGAGCGGCGGCCATGTGCGGATCTACAGCGAGGTGAACGAAGGCACCACGATCCGCCTGTACCTGCCGCGCGCCGTGCAGGATGAGGATCTGATCACCGATACCAGCGCTGCGCCGGTGCGCGGCGGCTCCGAGACCGTGCTGGTGGTGGAGGATGATGACGAGGTGCGCGACACCGCCGTCGCCTTGCTGTCGGAACTTGGCTATCGCGTGCTGAAGTCGCGCGACGCGGCGAGCGCGCTCAGCGTGATCGAAAGCGGCATTCCGATCGACCTGCTGTTCACCGATGTGGTGATGCCCGGCCCGCTGCGCAGCCCCGAACTGGCGCGCAGGGCGAAGGAGCGCCTGCCGCAGCTCGCCGTGCTCTTCACCTCCGGCTATACCGAAAACGCCATCGTGCATCACGGCCGCCTCGATCCGGGCGTCGAGCTGCTGTCCAAACCCTACACGCGTGAGGCACTGGCGCGTAAGGTCCGCCACGTCCTGGGCAAGGATGACGAGGCAGGCGCAACCCCGCTCCCGAGCGATCCGGCGCCCGAACCGCCAGCGCAGCCTTCCTGACCCGCCAACAACGACCGCTGCTCCCCGGCAAAGGCCGGGGCCCAGTCGGGAAAGCGCCAAGCCCTCCTGCACATCCCCGCCTCAGCGAACCGCGCACGAACCTGAAGCCTTCCCCTCGATCCGTTCGCCCCGGGCCAGGGCCACAAAAGCTGCGTCATCCCGGCCCTGCGCCGGGATCCACGGCTCCCCGAACGCAGCGGCTAGAGATGAGCGCACCCTTCCTGCCGGGAAGCCCTGTCCCCTACCGCCGCGGCAACGAGCGATCCCCACCCGCCCCGCGCTTGCCGCTTGACGCGGCAAGCATCCACGGCCGATCAAGACGGCCATGTTCAAGCACTTCGCCACCTCGCTCACCCTGGTCGCGCTTGCCGCCGGGGCCTCTGCTCAGACGACCAGCCCCGAACAGACCAGCCCCGCACCGATCGGCAAACGCCAGGTGGGCACCGCCACCCTTTCCGGCGTGCCTGAGATACCGGCCGACGTGCGTGAGGCGGTGCAGCGGTATCAGAACAGCCGCGCCGCGCAGTTCGAGGATTGGCTGCCCGATGGGTCGATGCTGATCGCCACCCGCTTCGGCGCGACGCAGCAGCTTCATCACGTGGCGAAACCCGGTGCCGCGCGCACCCAGGTCACCTTCGGGGCGGAGCCGATCGCCAGCGCCACAATGATCCCCGGCACCGACCGTTTCGTGATGATGCGCGACACTGGCGGCGACGAATGGTTTCAGCTCTACACGCGCGGCCTGACCGGCACGGCGCAGCAACTGACTGAGCCCGGCACGCGCAACCAGTCCGCCGTGTTCAGCAAGGATGGCACCCTTCTCGCCTGGGCGCGCGCCACCAAGGGGAGCGCCGCCTATACGATCCTCGGGCTGGATCCCAAGGCCGGCGGCGCACCGCGCACGCTGTATCAGGCAGACGGCGCCGTGGGCCCGGCCGACATCGCGCCCGACAAGTCGCGCCTCGTCTTCGTGCGCAGCCTGTCGAACCGCGAGGACCAGCTGTTCGAGCTCGATCTCGCCACCGGCAAGGCGCAGCGCATCGCGCCCAAGGCGGCGGCTGCGGTCTATCAGGAGCCGCGCTACCTGCCCGGCGGCAAGTCGCTGATCGCCATCTCCGATGCCGGCAGCGACACGCGCCAGCTGGTCGAGATCGACATCGCGACGGGTGCACAGCGCGTGCTGACGCCGGGGCTGAAATGGGATGTGGAAAGCTTCGACCTCACCGATGACGGCCGCGTGCTCGCCTATGCAGTGAACGAGGACGGCTTTTCGCGTGTGGTGGTGCAGGATCGCGTCACCCGCCGCGCCCTGCCGCAGCCGACCGTGCCCAAGGGCGTGCTGACGGCGCTGAAATTCTCGCCCGATGGGCAGCAGCTCGCGATCGGCCTCACCTCCGCCACGTCTGCCGGCGACGTATGGAGCTGGGACGTCACGGGCGGCGCGCTGACACGCTGGACCAGCTCGGAGCTGGGCGATCTCGATCCGGCGACGCTCGCCGAACCGGAACTGATCCGCTTCAAATCGTTCGACGGCCTTTCCGTCCCCGCCTTTGTCTATCGTCCGAAGGGCGTGGCGCCGGGCACGCGCACGCCGGTCATCATCGACATTCACGGTGGACCGGAATCGCAGACCCGCCCGATTTGGAATTATGGCGCGCAATATTTCGCCGATGTGCTGAAAGCGACGGTGATCCTGCCCAACGTTCGCGGCAGCGACGGCTATGGAAAGCGCTATCTCAATCTCGACAATGCCGAGAAGCGCGAGGATTCGGTGAAGGACATCGGCGCGCTGCTCGACTGGATCGGCCAGCAGCCGACTCTCGATGCGAAGCGCGTCGCCGTTTATGGCCAATCCTATGGCGGCTACATGAGCCTCGCCGTGATGACGCATTATTCCGATCGCCTGGTCGGCGGCGTTGAGCGCTACGGCATCAGCAACTGGATCACTTTCCTTGAACGGACCGAGGCCTATCGCCGCGACAACCGCCGCGCCGAATATGGCGATGAGCGTGATCACAAGATGCGCGCGGTGCTGCAGCGCGTGTCGCCGATCGCCGGCGTCGATCGCATCAGCAAGCCGATGCTGGTGATGCAGGGCGCCAACGACCCGCGCGTGCCTCAGCTCGAATCCGATCAGATCGTGGAAAAGCTGCGCGCGAACGGCAATGAGGCCTGGTACGTCCTCTTCGCCGATGAGGGTCATGGCTTTCTGAAAAAGCCCAACAACGATCTGCGGCGCGAGGTCGAGACGGTGTTCCTGCGCCGCCTGTTCGACCAGCAGTCGCGCTGAGCGACACTGCGGCGCGGTTCACGAACGACCCGCGCCGCTCGTCCGTTATCCCCCAGAAACTCTATTGGTCGAAGTCGCTTCGGCCCGGATCGGTGCCGTGCAGCTGCGCCCACAGCTTGCGCGTCCCCGCCTCCTGCGCGCGGTTCACATATTGCGACGCGACCAGCCATCCCTTGATCGGCCGCAGCGGCAGCAAGGTGCCGAGCGCCATGAACGGCACCGATGTGAGAAGGTGCACCCAGGCCGGCGGATCGAACGCCACCTGCACCCACACCACGAAGGCGATCAGCGGCAGCGCGCATATGCATAGTGAAAAGAACGCCGGCCCGTCGTCCGGTGCAGCAAAACGATAATCGAGGTCGCACGCGTCGCAGCGATCCACAATCGTCAGCCAGGATCGGAACATCTTCCCCTGCCCGCAACGCGGACAAAGTCCCTTCCAGCCGCATCGCATGATCCAGCGAAACTTGGCGCCATCCGTGTCGTGATCGGGCGGGGCAGAATGATCGTGTTCCACATCGCCGACATAAGCCACCTGTCCCACGACAGAATTGGACAAATTGTCCCTGTGCCGTGCCGGAGCTGACCGGCAGGGCTCACGGCGCAGCAATCATCATGCTGCGCCGTGAGGCCCGATCCGTCGCCGCCTTCGATCAGAAGCGCAGGCGGACGCCGGTGGTGATCGCTTCCTGATGATCGTCCCGGCCGGTCTGTGCGGATGCGGTGCTGAACAGGTCCAGCCCGCTCGTCAGGCGATAGGTCAGCCCCGCCGATACGGTGCCGACCGCGCGTGCACGCGACGCACCATAGGCCGTCAGCGACAGCGGCCCGCCGGCATAGCCCGCCACCGCGTCGCTACGTCGCCCCTCGATCTGATAGCGCACGCCCAGCCCGACGAACGGGCGGAACGCTGCGGTCGAGGCGTCGCTCCGCGCCACCGTCAGCCCACCGTCGATGAAGCCCGCAACATGCCGGTCGCGCGCCACCTGAAGCGCGAATGCGCCGCCATCCTCGTCCACGCCATCGCGCGTGGTGCGCAGATAGGTGACGCCCGCGCGTGGACGCAGCGACCATTCGGCATCCATGTCGATCGCATAGCTGACCGACAGGTCCGCGGCAAAGCTGCGCAGATCATAGCGCCCGCTCGCGCGCGATGCGCCCGGCAGGGCACGCGTGGTCGTGGCCTCGCCCCCGTCATAGAGCAGCGACGCCGTCAGACCGAGGCCGTTTGCCGCATAGCGCGCATGAACGCCGCCGACGAAGCCGTCATTCTCGGTCTGCGCACCCAGCGCGCCGATCGTCTGGCGCGAATCCAGGTAGCCGCCAAACACACCGATCGAGAAGTCGGCATTGCCGTAGCCGACGCCGCCGAGGAAACCGTAGCCGCGCGTGCGCGCCGCCGCCGTCCCCTCATCGGTGTCCGCGCCCAGCGAATGCCATTGCCCGACGATCTGGCCGAAGGTGAAGGGCCCCGCGTCCTCCCGGGCAGTAGCGAACGCCGGCCCGCGTGCGGCACTCGCCAGCGTCAGCGCATTGTCGACGCCGGCCTGCGTTGCCGACGCATAGGCCTCCGGCGTCAGCTGGGCGAAGGCGCGCGGATCGGATGCGCCACCGGCGGCGAGCAGCGCGGGAAGCGCCGCGAACAGGTCGCTGGTCGCCGGCTGTACCTGCAGCGTGGCGTTGGCATAGTTGATCGATCGCGCCACCTGCGGCGTGAAGCCAGCACCTCCCAGGAACTGTCCGAGCAGCTGGATGCGATCCGCCCGCTGGATGACGAAGCCGAACAGGTTGTCGGGCTTCAGCACATTGCTGTAGCTGCCGGTGATCCCCCCGCTTGCAACGATCAGGTCATAGGAGACGCCGGGGCGGATCGTGCCGCTGGTCGCCAGTTGCAGTGTCGCGCCCGCGGCGATGTTCAGCGATCCGTTCACCTGCAGGCGATCGGCGCTGGCGGACGCGATCTCGAACAGCGAAACCGACCCGGCGGCGAGCGCCACATTGCCGTTGACCGTCATCGTGCCGATGCTGGCGCCCGGGCTGAGCGTGCCGGCAACGGTGACGTTGCCATTGACCGTTCCGGCCGAACCGAAGGTGGCGCCGGGCGCCACCGTGATCTGCCCGGCATTGATCGTCGATCCTGCCAGGCCCGCCAGACGGCCGCCCGACAGGTCCGCGATGCCGAGCCCGGCAACGCCAGAGATGGTGACGAAGCCGCCCGTCTGGACATAGCGTTCGATGCCGCTGACGCTGCCGAACGCCACCGGCG
>NZ_LSKH01000298.1:0-11501 GCF_001557395.1 Sphingomonas sp. CCH5-D11
GAGCCGTTCGAGATCGGCGCGGTCGCCCACGGGATCGGCGTCGCGCACGTCGAGATCGGGCACGGCGGCGCGCGCCTGCGTCAGCGCGGTGCCGGGGCTGAGGCCGAGCGCCTGTGCTTCAGGTGAGACAGCGGCGATCTCGATGCGGCTGGAAATCTTGTGAACGGTGACGAGGGGCGAAATTTCTCGAACATCGCGCTTATGAATGTTTGTTGTGTGAGAATTTGAAGGGCGGCTGAGGGCCCTTTCCTGCGTTCGCACTGAGCCTGTCGAAGTGCGGGCCCGGGGCGCAGCGTTTGGGGCACGTCCTTCGACTGGCTCAGGGCGAACGGATTGGGGTTCGCACACCCGCGCGACCATGCCGCCCAGCGTGCGGCCGGTGTCGAAAAAGGCGGCGACGCCGGGCACCTGCGCACCGGCGTCGTTGGAGCCGCAGCGGGCGTATTTGTCGGGATGCGGGCCTTCGCCGGGGTAGCGGACCGACGGCATCGCATTCCAGCGCGCCAGCGCAGCGGCGGCGCGGTCGTCGGCATTGGGATCGAGGCCGTCGAAGCCGCGCCAGCGCTTGCTGGGCACGTCCTCAGGATCGGGGCGGACGGGCAGCGTCGTGCGCACCGGACGCGTGCCCTCGTCAGGCGGCATGGCCTTGAAGGGATTGTCGGCGGCTTCGCTGCGGCGACCCATCTCGCGCATTGGCGGACGCTGGTGTTCGGGCATCGCCTCGATCCGGCGCGCGACATCCTCGCGCGTCGATTGCGACCATGGTTTTTCGGCTTGGGGTTCCGGCGCAGCCGCGTCCGACCGCGCCCAGCGCGCGCCGGGGCGCCAGCCGGTGTTCTTGGGCGCGTCGCACTGCAGCACCTGCTCCTCCGCCACGGCGGCGGCGAGCGGGGCGATGTCGAGGGGGGACCCCGAGTCGGAGCCGGTATCAGGCCGCGGCGGTGCGCGGCGCCGCTCGGCCCGGCGCACGCGATCGATCGCCCAGTGCGGCAGGTAGAGAAAGGCGACCCGTGTCATCGCAGGCCTCCATCAAGGTGGTGAAAGGATCGCCGCCGCGCTGACGTTCGAGCGCGACGGTCCAGCGCGCCCGGCCCATGCCGTGGCGCGAGGGAGCGGAAGGGGCGGAGGTGATCCGCCAGCGGGTGAGCGCGGCGGACGGTGTGCCGAGCGGGTCGGCATCCTCGCGCGGGTGGCGGCGCAGGAGGAGGGCAATGGTGCGCCCGCCCTCCGCGGCGAGCTGGAGACGGCGGGTGGCACCCATGGTGGCACGCTTCACCTCGCCGATCACCGCGCCGAGGCCGCGGTGGCGCAGCCCCTCCTCCATCAGCGCGAGCAGCTCGGCATCGTCGCGCGCCTCGGCATAGAGGACGCGCTCGGGCGAGAGGCCGGCCTGATAGAGACCGGGCGCAAACAGGTCGCGCCGGCGGACAACCCAGAGTATCGGGCCCCAGGCGCGCGCAGCGATTCCGGCGATGAACAGGGTGGCGGCGGCATCGTCGCCCAGGTTCGCGGTGCCGGCGGCGATTTCGTGCAGCGCATCGAGCCGGAGGCCGCCATCGGCGATCCGCTGGTCGAACGATGGGATGCCGAACGGCAGTGTCTCACGCCGGCGATAACCGTCGCCCTCGATGGCGCGGAGCGTTTCGCGTAGCTCGGCAATGATGGCTGGGGATGACACGGGCACGACTCGATTAAGCTATGTGTTCCTATTTTGTTCCTATTCTCAGCGGAGTCAATCGTGGGACTCGTGAAGGGCAGGACACCCAGTTAGTCATGCCGGGCTTGTCCCGGCATCCACCGAGCCGCGCACCTTTTAGCGATCCAATTTGCGGCACCCTGGACCCCGGCACAAAGCCGGGATGACGGATGCGGCGCGGCGTGCGCTACCGTTTCCCCGCTACGTATCCCGGCCGCCGTGCCGGGATCCAGGGTGCCGCGAACTCATCGGCTTCAGCGTGCGCGGAACCTTGGATCCCGGCGCAAGGCCGGGATGACGAGGCGTGCTTGTGATGACCGGCCTATGCTGACGTTCGGCTTGCGGATGGCTGGACCCGGCACAGGGCTGGGGTGACGAAGCTGGTGAGGTGACTGCGGAACTCTGCAATCGCAGCCGCTCTCCCGTAACATAGTTGCGTGCAAATTACGTTGCGCCGCCTTGAAATTTTATAACAACGAAGCGATGATGGCGCCAGCGCGTTTAAGACGCGTCATCATACCGGAGAGACCATGGCGGACGCCGCCCGCAGCAACCTGAAACCGCTCGCGCTGCATGTGCCCGAGCCCAAGTTCCGCCCCGGCGACACGGTGGATTTCGCCGATGTCGACATCCCGGCGGCCGGCGCGGCGCCGCGGCCCGATACCGCCGCCGATGCGCGCGGATTCACCGATCTCGCCTATACGATGGTGCGCGTGCTCGGCGACGACAATCGCGCGGTGGGGCCGTGGGATCCCAAGCTCTCGCCCGACACGCTGCGCCGCATGCTGCGCCACATGGCGATGGTGCGCGCGTTCGACGAGCGCATGTTCCGCGCGCAGCGGCAGGGCAAGACGAGCTTCTACATGAAGTCGCTGGGCGAGGAGGCGGTGGCGGTGCCGCAGGCCTATGCGTTGGATGCCGACGACATGTGCTTCCCCTCGTATCGCCAGCAGGGGCTGCTGATCGCGCGCGGCTGCCCGCTGGTCGACATGATGAACCAGATCTATTCCAACTCGGGCGACAAGCTGCAGGGCAAGCAGCTGCCGATCATGTATTCGGAGAAGCGCTTCGGCTTCTTCTCGATCTCGGGCAATCTGACGACGCAATATCCGCAGGCGGTGGGCTGGGCGATGGCCTCCGCGTCGAAGGGCGACACGCGGATCGCGGCGACCTGGTGCGGCGAGGGCTCGACCGCGGAGGGGGATTTCCACTCCGCGCTGACCTTCGCCACCGTCTATCGCGCGCCGGTGATCTTCAACGTCGTCAACAACCAATGGGCGATTTCGAGCTTCTCGGGCTTCGCCGGGGCGGAGGCCACGACCTTTGCCGCGCGCGCGATCGGCTATGGGATCGCGGGCCTCAGGGTCGACGGGAATGACGCGCTGGCCGTCTATGCGGCGACTTTATGGGCGGCCGAGCGGGCGCGGACCAACCAGGGGCCGACGCTGATCGAGCATTTCACCTATCGCGCCGAGGGACACTCCACATCGGACGATCCGTCGCAATATCGCTCGGCCGGGGAGCCGACGGCATGGCCGCTGGGCGATCCGATCCGGCGGCTGAAGGATCATCTGATCACCATCGGCGAGTGGGATGAGGAGCGGCAGGCGGCGATGGATCGCGAGGTCGCCGACGAGGTGAAGGCGGCGCAGAAGGAGGCCGAGAAGAACGGCATCCTCGGGCATGGGCTGCACCAGCCGCTCGATACTTTGTTCGATGGGGTGTTCGAGGAGATGCCGTGGCATTTGCGCGAGCAGCGCCAGCAGATGATCGACGAAGAGACCGAGAGCGGGCGACCGTGGGATCGGAAGTGAGCCTCGCTTCGCCCTCTCCCCTGGAAAGGGGAGAGGGTTGCGCAGACTTGGCAGCTCGCTGCCTAGTCGTAGCTGGGAGAGGGGTCGGGCGAGCCGCAGGCTCGCGCGCCGCGTGGCGGCGCCCACCCCTCTCCCAACCTCCGCTAGGCGGCTGCGCCGCCAAGCTCCGGTATCCCTCTCCCCTCCTTCGGAGTGGCGAGGGCAGGAAAGTCATATGACCGACGTGATTGAAGAACAGCAGGCCACTACCGCCCGCATGAACATGATCCAGGCGATCAACTCCGCCATGGACGTGATGATGGATCGCGACCCGGGCGTCGTCGTGATGGGCGAGGATGTCGGCTATTTTGGCGGCGTGTTCCGCGCCACTGCGGGGCTGCAGGCGAAATATGGCAAGACGCGCGTGTTCGATACGCCGATTACCGAGATCGGAATCATCGGCGTGTCGATCGGCATGGGCGCATACGGCCTGCGCCCCGTCCCCGAGATCCAGTTCGCCGATTACATCTATCCGGCGCTCGACCAGCTGGTCAGCGAAGCGGCGCGATTGCGCTATCGCTCGGATGGGGAGTTCACCGCGCCGATTACCGTGCGATCGCCGTTTGGCGGTGGCATCTTCGGCGGGCAGACGCATTCGCAGTCGCCCGAGGGCATCTTCACCCACGTTTCCGGGCTGAAGACGGTGATCCCGTCGACGCCCTATGATGCCAAGGGGCTGCTGATCGCGTCCATCGAGGACAACGATCCCGTGATCTTCTTCGAGCCAAAGCGCATCTACAACGGGCCGTTCAACGGCCATTGGGATCGCCCGGCGGCCAACTGGTCCAAGCATCCCGCCGGCGAGGTGCCGACCGGTTACTACAAGATCCCGCTCGGCAAGGCGGCGGTGGTGCGCGCGGGCGAGGCGGTGACGATGCTCGCTTATGGCACGATGGTGCACGTCTGCGCCCAGGTCGTGGAGGATACCGGCGTCGATGCCGAGATTATCGACCTGCGCACGCTCGTGCCGCTCGATATCGAGACGATCGAGGACAGCGTGAAGAAGACCGGGCGCTGCCTGATCGTCCATGAGGCGACGCGCACCGGCGGGTTCGGCGCGGAGCTGTCGGCATTGGTGCAGGAGCGGTGCTTCTATCACCTGGAAGCGCCGGTCGAGCGCGTGACCGGCTTCGACACGCCGTATCCGCACAGCCTGGAATGGGCGTATTTCCCCGGCCCCGTGCGCATCGGCATGGCGCTGAAGAAGATCCTGAAGGACTGATGATTCCCTAGGGGCAAACGCCCACCCACCCCGTTCGTCCCGAGCGAAGTCGAGGGACGGGGTTCGCGAGACCGGTGTCTCGACTTCGCTCGACACGAACGGAAACAAGAACAATGGCGCGTTTTACCTTCAAGCTGCCGGATATCGGCGAAGGCATTGCCGAGGCGGAAATCGTCGGCTGGCACGTCAAGGTCGGCGACCGGGTCGAGGAAGACCAGAATATCGCCGACATGATGACCGACAAGGCGACCGTCGAAATGGAATCCCCGGTGTCCGGGACGGTGGTGGAGCTGGCCGGAGAGGTTGGCGACCAGGTGGCGATCGGCGCGATGCTGGTGGTGATCGAGACCGAGGGTGAGGTGTCGGCTGAGGCTGACCCCGCGCAGAAGCTCGGCGGCGAGGATGAGGCCGAGGCGTTCGAGGCGGAGAACCCGGGGGTCGAGGAGGTGGTGGAAACTCCCTCTCCCCTCGGGAGAGAGGGCAGGGGAGAGGGGCAGTCAGAGGCGGCAGGCGTTGGCGCTTCGATTACGCCCGACACTGCCCCTCTCCCCGACCCTCTCCCCGCAAGCGGGGAGAGGGAGAAGGCAGTGCTCGCTTCCCCCGCCGTCCGTGCGCGGGCGAAGGATCTGGGCGTCGATCTCACCCAGGTGAAGATCGCCGAGGGCGACCGCATCCGCCACGCGGATCTCGACGCTTATCTGCGCTACGCGGGCGGGCAGGGCTATCACGCCCCCCACGCCAGCCGCGCCCGCGAGGACGAGCAGGTTCGTGTCATCGGCATGCGCCGCCGCATCGCCGAGAACATGGCCGCGTCGAAGCGCCACATTCCGCATTTCACCTATGTCGACGAGATCGACGTTACCGCGCTGGAGGACATGCGCGCGGACCTGAACGACAATCGCGGGCAGCGGCCGAAGCTCACCATGCTGCCGTTCCTGATCGTCGCGATCTGCCGCACCTTGCCGCAATTTCCGATGCTCAACGCTCGCTATGACGACGAGGCGGGCGTGGTGACGCGATCGGGCCGCGTGCATCTCGGCATGGCGGCGCAGACCGATGCCGGGCTGACCGTGCCGGTGATCCGCGACGCGCAGGACAAGAATGTGTGGCAGCTGGCGAGCGAGATCGGGCGGCTGGCGGAGGCCGCGCGTACGCAGAAGTTGAAGCCGGAGGAGCTCGGGGGCGGCACGATCACCGTCACGTCGCTCGGCCCGCTTGGCGGCATCGCAACGACCCCGGTGATCAACCGGCCGGAGGTAGCAATCATCGGCCCGAACAAGATCGTCGAGCGGCCGGTGTTCCGGGGCGACGACATCGTTCGCGCGAAGCTGATGAACCTGTCGATCAGCTGCGACCATCGCGTCGTCGATGGCTGGGATGCGGCGAGCTATGTCCAGGCGGTGAAGAAGCTGCTCGAGACGCCCGTGCTGTTGTTCGCCGACTGATGCTGGTGTCGTGATGCTTCCGGCCATCGTCCTGTCCGTCACGATCGATCGGCCGTGGCGCGAAGTTTATGAGGCGTTCTGGCGGCCGGCCGATTTCCAGCGCTGGGCATCCGGATTGAGCGAGTTCGCGCTTCGTCAGGATGGCGATTCGTGGGTCGGTGAAGGAGCCGAGGGCGGGATCCGGGTCTATTTCACGCCGCACAATGCGTTTGGCGTAATGGACCATCGCGTCATTCCTGACGGGATGGCGGAGGTGCATGTCCCCTTGCGCGTCATCGCCAATGGCGCGGGCGCGGAGGTGCAGCTGACGCTTTTCCGCCAGCCGGACATGGATGACGAGGCGTTCGCACGCGACCGGCGCTGGATCCGGAGCGATCTGGCCAGGCTGAAGGCGCTGGCCGAGCGGGGCTGATTTTTTCGGTGATCACCCCGGTGCCGGGCCGGGGTGATCGACCGCGCTACACCCGGCGGCCGGTGAAGAGCTGCACCAGCCCGACGATCAGCGCGATCACCAGCAGTATGTGGATGAGGCCGCCTGCGATGTTCAGGCTGAACCCCAGCAGCCACAGGATCAACAGGATGATCGCGATCGTCCACAACATGCCACTTCCTTCCCTTTACCTGCAAAATGAACGATAGCGTCCCCCTCCCGTTCCGACTGGCAGCAACAATTTGCAACATTCGAGCGAACCGGTGATCGTGCGCCGGCTGGGCCCGGCGGACCTCGAGGCGATGCGGCGGCTCAACCTGCTGTTCCATGCCGCATTCGACCACGCGGCCGACTATGTCGCGGCGCCGCCGGACGATCGCTATCTCGCCGCGCAGCTTGCCAGGCCGCATGTCTTCGCATTGGTGGCGGAGCAGGGCGCGATGATCGTCGGCGGGCTGGTCGCCTATCTCCTCGACAAGCTCGAGCAGGCACGGGCGGAAGCCTATATCTATGACCTGGCAGTAGCCGAATCGCATCGGCGGCGCGGCGTCGCCACGGCGCTGATCGATGCGCTGCGGCCGCTGGTGCGGGACGCGGGCGGGTATGTGATCTTCGTCCAGGCCGATTACGGCGATGATCCGGCCGTCGCGCTTTATACCAAGCTCGGCACGCGCGAGGACGTGATGCATTTCGACATTGCGGTGGAGGATGAGGCGCGGACCACGTCGGGCGTGGCGACAGGATCGGGCCGCGACTGAATATCGTTGCCCCGCCGTATGCTAAGGGATTGCTCCGGTGGCGGTCTCGTTCTATATCGGCTGTGCTTTCTCTTACATCGCCAGATGCAAGGGGTCGCGGGGCAGGGCTCCGCGGCGGCAAAAACCTGTGTGTATGTGGAGCCCCGATGGCGGAAATCACCGCGCTGACCCAGTTGATCGAAACCGAAGCCAAGGCGCTCGGCTTCGACCTCGTGCGTGTCGCGCTGTTCGGCAAGGGCGATGACCGCACGCTGCAGGTGATGGCGGAGCGGCCCGATACGCGGCAGCTGACGATCGACGATTGTGCCGATCTGTCACGCCGCATCTCCGACGTGCTCGACGTGCTGGAGGCGGAGGGTCGCGATCCGATCGACGGCGCGTACCGTCTGGAAGTGTCGAGCCCCGGCATCGATCGCCCGCTGACCCGCCTGTCCGACTATACCGACTGGACTGGGCATGAGGCGAAGCTGACGCTGGACGCGCCGCTTGACGGCCAGAAGCAGTTCCGCGGCGAGATCGTCGGTGTGGAAGGCGAGGCAATCGCCATCCGCAACCGTACCGGCACAATCGCCAACGTGCCCTTCGCGCGCATCACCGATGCGAAGCTGGTGCTGACCGACAAACTGATCGCTGCAACCGTCCCGCTTTCCATCGAGGGCGCGGAAGAAGAAGAAATCGAAGCAGAGGAAACCGAGTAATGGCTACCGGCGTCACCGCGAACCGTGCGGAACTGATCGCGATCGCCAACAGCGTCGCCAGCGAGAAGATGATCGACAAGGCCATCGTCATCGAGGCGATGGAAGATGCGATCCAGCGTGCGGCGCGCACCCGCTACGGCCAGGAAATGGATATCCGCGCGAAGCTGGATCCGAACAACGGCGATCTTCGCCTGTGGCGCGTGGTGGAAGTGGTCGAGCAGGTCGACGACATCTACAAGCAGGTTGACGTGAAGGGCGCACAGAAGCTGCAGGCGGGCGCCGGCGTCGGCGACTTCCTGGTCGATCCGCTGCCGCCGATCGAATTCGGTCGCATCCAGGCGCAGGCTGCCAAGCAGACCATCTTCCAGAAGGTCCGCGATGCCGAGCGTGAGCGCCAGTATGAGGAATTCAAGGACCGCGCCGGCGAGATCATCACCGGCGTCGTGAAGCGCGTCGAATTCGGCCATATCGTCGTCGATCTCGGCCGCGCCGAGGGCGTGATCCGCCGCGACGCGCAGATCCCGCGCGAAGTGGTGCGCGTGAACGACCGCATCCGCTCGCTGATCCTCAAGGTCGTGCGCGAGAACCGCGGCCCGCAGATCTTCCTCAGCCGCGCGCACCCGGACTTCATGAAGAAGCTGTTCGCGCAGGAAGTGCCGGAGATCTACGACGGTATCATCGAGATCAAGGCCGCCGCCCGCGATCCGGGCAGCCGCGCCAAGATCGGCGTGATCAGCCACGACAGCTCGATCGATCCGGTCGGCGCCTGCGTCGGCATGAAGGGCAGCCGCGTCCAGGCCGTCGTGCAGGAGATGCAGGGCGAGAAGATCGACATCATTCCCTGGTCGCCCGACACCGCCACCTTTGTCGTCAACGCGCTCCAGCCGGCGAACGTCAGCCGCGTGCTGATCGACGAGGAAGAGGATCGGATCGAGGTGGTCGTTCCTGACGACCAGCTGAGCCTCGCCATCGGTCGTCGCGGCCAGAACGTCCGCCTCGCCTCGCAGCTGACGGCGAAGGCGATCGACATCATGACCGAGACCGACTCCAGCGAGAAGCGCCAGCAGGAGTTCGTTCAGCGGTCCGAGATGTTCCAGAACGAGCTGGACGTGGACGAGACGCTGGCGCAGCTGCTGGTGGCCGAGGGCTTCACCGAGCTGGAAGAGGTCGCCTATGTCGAGCTGGACGAGCTGGCGGCGATCGAGGGCTTCGACGACGATCTGGCGCAGGAGCTGCAGAGCCGCGCTGCCGAGGCGATCGACCGCCGCGAGCAGGCCAATCGCGACGAGCGCCGTTCGCTGGGCGTCGAGGATGCGGTGGCGGAGCTGCCGCACCTGACGGAAGCGATGCTGGTGACGCTCGGCAAGGCGGGCCTGAAGACGCTGGACGATATCGCCGATCTCGCCACCGACGAGCTGATCGAGAAGAAGCGCGCCGAGCCGCGCCGCCGCAACGAGGACGCACCGCGTCGTCCGGAGCACAAGGGCGGCGTGCTGGGCGAATATGGTCTCACCGAAGAGCAGGGCAACGAGATCATCATGGCTGCCCGCGCGCATTGGTTCGAGGATGAAGACGGCGGCGAAGGCCAGACGGCGGAGGGCGCCGAGGCCTGATGCCGTTCGTATCGATCAGGATCGCAGGCTCCGCATCGAAGGAGCAGAAGGCGGGGATCGTGGCTGACGTCACGTCCTCGCTGGTCACGCGGCTGGGCAAGAACCCGGCGGCGGTGCAGGTCGTGATCGAGGAGGTTTCGACGGAGAATTACGGTGCCGGTGGCGTGCTGATCGTTGATCGGGACGCACCAAAGGCATCGCCGAGCGAGGGAGACGCGCATGCGGGTTCCTCGCAATGATCGGCTAGCGTCGCTTCGGCAGCTTGGGGTTTGCTCGTCCGGCCGGAAGGCTGGCGGCGGGGGGCGCGTGCGCCGTTGCCTTGGGCGGGTGTCCGGTGCAGCGATGTCCTGCTGCCGTCATGCCGGCCTTGTGCCGGCATCCAGGCATCCCCGCGTTCGGCGGTCGGTAAGTATCCGGACGGCTGGATGCCGGCACAAGGTTGGCATGACGTGCGGTGCGCTGAAGCGGCGGCAGGCCCAAGATGGGCGCGAGATCTTCCCAGAATGGATTGTCCCGTTCGATCAGGTTGAGCTTGTAGTCGCGTGGCCACTTCTTGATCCGCTTCTCGGTCGTGATTGCGGCTTCCATCGTGTCGGCCGTGTCGTACCAGACGAGTTGGAGTACGCGGTGACGGTTGGTGAAGCCGGCAAAGGTGCCGTCGCGATGCTGTATCAAGCGACCAATCAGATTCGACGTCACGCCGATGTACAGTGTGCCGTAGCGACCGCTCGCCAGGATGTAGACGCATGGTTGCCGCTCTCTCATATCGCTGAGACTGCCGAGAGCTGGATGCCGGGACAAGCCCGGCATGACGGAGGTGTTTGTGGCTGATCCCATCCGCACCTGCATCCTTTCCCGCGAGGAGGCGCCGCGTGACGGCCTTGTCCGTCTGGTCCTGTCGCCGGACGGCCGCATCCTCCCCGATGTGCGCGCCAAGGCTCCGGGGCGGGGCGCCTGGATCGGCGTTGATGCGGCGGAGCTCGCCAAGGCGCAGGCGAAGGGCAAGCTGCGCGGCGCGCTGGCGCGGGCGTTCAAGACCGGGGAGTTCACCGTGCCGGACGATCTGCCGGCGCTGATCGCATCGGCGCTGGAGCGCAATGCGCTTGACCGGCTGGGGCTGGAGGCGCGGGCGGGCACGGTGCTGACCGGTTCGGACAGGATCGAGGAGGCGGCCCGATCGGGGCGTCTCAAGGCGCTGTACCATGCGGCCGATGCGGCCGAGGACGGGCGGCGCAAGCTCGCTCAGGCCTGGCGCGTCGGCTCCGATCGGGAAGGTAGTGATCTGGGGGGCTTGGTTCTGCCGATACCACGCCCCATATTGTCGATGGCGCTGGGCCGCGAAAACGTGGTACATATCGGCGTCACCGACCGCATGGCGGCCGGCAGGTTGGGCGAAGCGCTCGATCGCTGGCGCCGTTTTATCGGCCCCGACCCTGAAGGAGCCCATCAAAGCCAGTCTTTGATGAGCGACCTGATTGCCGCACCTTGCGCAACGGCCGCGCAAGGCGCATCGGCGCCCGATCTTTCCGGGCACGAACCGGCCGTGACGACACACGAGGAATTTGAGTGAGCGAGACCGACAACGATAAGCCGAAACTTGGCATGCGCGCACCATTGGGTGTTCGGCGCACGGTCGAGACCGGCAAGGTGAAGCAGAGCTTCAGCCACGGCCGCTCCAATACGGTGATCGTGGAGACGAAGAAGGCGCGCACGTTCCGCAAGCCGGGCGAGGCGCCCGAGCCGGTCGCCGCGCCGACCGAGGCGCCGGCCCCGGAGGCGGCTGCGC
>NZ_LSKH01000299.1:0-720 GCF_001557395.1 Sphingomonas sp. CCH5-D11
ACCGGCGCTTCCTGGTCATGGCCAACCATTACATGGTCGAGCCGACCGCCTGCTCGCCGGCGTCGGGCTGGGAGAAGGGGCAGGTCGAGAACCAGGTGCAGACCGCACGCGGCCGCTTCTTCCAACCGCGGCTGCGCTTTGCCAGCATCGAGGAGCTGAACGGCTGGCTGGAGGCGGAGTGCCGTCGCTGGGCCGACATGCACCAGCACCCCGAGCAGAAGGAACTGACGGTCGCGCAGGCATGGGCTGCCGAGCGCGGTGTGCTCCAGCCGGTCGTGGCGCCCTTCGACGGCTTCCATGAGAGCGAACACGCGGTGAGCGGCACGTGCCTCATCAGCTTCGACCGCAACCGCTATTCCGTCTCCGCCAGAGCGGTGCGGCGTGCCGTCCAGGTCCGGGCCTATGCCGACCGCATTGTCGTGCGCTGCGACGGTGAAGTCGTTGCTGACCATCCCCGGTTCTTCGGGCGTGACCGGACCATCTACGACCCCTGGCATTACCTGCCGGTGCTGGTGACCAAGCCGGGCGCCCTGCGCAATGGCGCGCCGTTCCAGGGCTGGGAGCTGCCGCCTGCGCTGTCACGACTGCGCCGGAAGCTCGGCGCCGGTGACGATGCCGACCGGCGGTTCGTGCGCGTGCTGGCGGCCGTGCTCGACGACGGGCTGGAGGCGGTGGAAGCGGCCGTGCGCGAAGCATTGCTGGCCGGCACCGCCAGCGACG
>NZ_LSKH01000300.1:0-12044 GCF_001557395.1 Sphingomonas sp. CCH5-D11
GGTGTGTCAGTTCTATCTGGCGACGAATGTGTCTTCTCTAAGTGGCAGCAACACGCACATGAGCCAGCCAGCACCCTCCGCCATCACTCGGCTCCGATCGGTCATGTCCCGATTGCGCGATCCTGTGCGCGGCTGCGAATGGGACGTTCAGCAGACATTCGAAACGATCGCGCCCTACACCATCGAAGAGGCCTATGAGGTGGCGGACGCGTGCGCGCGCCATGATCTGGGCGACCTGAAGGATGAGCTCGGCGATCTCCTGCTGCAAGTCGTCTTTCACTCCCGGATCGCCGAGGAACAAGGCGCGTTCGACTTCGATGATGTCGCGACCGCTATTTCGGACAAGATGGAGCGCCGTCATCCGCACATCTTCGGCAACGCCGACGAAGGTGGCCACCACCTATGGGAAACGATCAAGGCACAGGAACGGGCAGCCAAGGCGGACGGCGGTGCGCTGAGCGGTGTTGCGCTGGGCCTGCCCGCGTTACTCCGCGCCGAGAAGCTTCAGAAGCGCGCTTCCCGGGTAGGCTTCGACTGGCCCGACGCGGCGGGCCCGCGCGCTAAAATCGACGAAGAGCTTGACGAGGTCGCGGCTGCCGCGACTTGCGATCGGGCCGAGGAAGTTGGCGATCTGCTCTTCGCGGTCGTGAACTGGGCTCGCCATCTCGGCGTAGATGCGGAGGCAGCGCTCCGGCAAGCCAATATGAAGTTTGAACGCCGCTTCGTCGCCATGGAAGTTGCGGCCGGAGGTTCCATCGCCGGCCGCGCGCTGAGCGATCAGGAAGAGCTATGGCTTGCGGTCAAGCAGCAGGAAAAGGCGGGCTAAGCCTTTCCTGCTAATCCTGTCCGCCTGACCTGCGCTCAGCGAACCTTTCGAAGTCCTTGGCGGACATTCTTACTTCATAGATGGCCTGATCACCCTCGATTGTCTGATCGAGCACTTCCCCATGCTGGTGCAACCAGGCGGCGCTGGCCCCGTCGCCCAGATCGAGCGTGATGGAAAACCGCTGATGCCCTGCTGTAAGCTGGTCGGCGAGTGACCGCACAAACGTGTCCACTCCCTCCCCGCTCAGGGCTGACAAGGCCACGACATCGCTGCGCCGGGCAGCCTCGCCGAGCAGCTCCTCGCGCGCCTCAGCGTCGAGAAGATCGACCTTGTTCCATACCTCGATCCGCGGCGTGGTGTCCGAAACGCCAAGTTCCGAAAGTACGCCCTCCACGTCCACCTTCTGCGCCACGGTGTCAGCGTGCGCGACATCACGAACGTGGACGAGCAGATCGGCAGACACCACTTCTTCCAACGTGGCCTTGAACGCCGCGACCAATTGGGTCGGCAGTTCGGATACGAACCCGACCGTGTCGGACAGGATCGCCTTGTCGATGCCGGGCAGGCTGATCTGGCGCAATGTCGGATCAAGCGTGGCGAAAAGCAGATCTTCCGCCATCACGTGCGCGCCGGTCAACCGATTGAACAGGGTGGACTTTCCCGCATTGGTATAGCCGACCAGAGCGATAACTGGCCAAGGTGCCCGCTGCCGCCGTTCGCGATGCAGACCGCGGGTCCGGGTCACTTGATCAAGCTCCCGCCGCAGCCGCGCCATGCGATCCCGAATCAACCGGCGATCCGCCTCGATCTGAGTCTCGCCCGGACCGCCGAGGAAGCCAAAACCGCCGCGTTGCCGCTCGAGGTGAGTCCAGCTGCGCACCAGGCGGCCGGCCTGATAGTCGAGGTGCGCGAGCTCCACTTGCAGGCGACCTTCGGCCGTCGCAGCGCGCTCGCCGAAGATCTCCAGGATCAATCCCGTTCGATCGATCACCTTGGCCTCGAGCGCAGTCTCCAGGTTCCGCTGCTGGATGGGCGAGAGCGCCGCGTCGAAAACGTACAACGACGCCTCCTCCTGTCGGCCGAGGACGCCAAGCTGCTCGATCTGGCCAGAGCCGATCAACGTCGCGGCGCGCGGCGTGCGAACGCGCACGGCCTGGCGGTCAACTACCTCCACCCCGATCGCCGCGGCGAGGCCGGCGGTCTCCTCCAGACGCGCCTCTGCGTCGCGGGATGACCCGCCCAGATCGGGATAGACTATGACCGCACGCGCGCCGCGTGCGAATTCCTCGCGATCGCGATCGAAGCCGTTGCTCAATCGTCCTCCGAACCCGAAGTCTCGTCCGCCAGATTGAGCGGCCGTGCCGGCTGGATCGTCGACACTGCATGCTTGTAGACGAGCTGCGACGTGCCGTCCCGCTGCAGCAGCATGCAGAAGAGATCAAATGCAGCGATCTGGCCCTGCAACATCACACCGTTCACCAGGAACATCGTCACCGAATCTTCCGACTTCCGCACGGCGTTCAGGAAGATCTCCTGAAGCAGCGGCTGCTTGCGGCCCTGTTCACCTAGCTGGTCGACGATCGCCTGAACGTCGATCTGGGCGCCCGGCATGATCGTCGAAATCGCATGCTTGTAAATCAGCTGGCTTTGCCCGTCGCGACGAAGCAGGACAGAAAAATTGTCGAACCACGTGACAATTCCCTGCAGCTTGACGCCTTTGACAAGGAACAGCGTGACGGGAGTCTTGGACTTACGCAATGCGTTGAGGAAAAGATCCTGCAGCGAGCTTTGCTTGTCGGCCATAGGTCGATGCCCTTTCGTTTTTGGCGGAGTTTGCTCCGCGATGCGCCGGTGCCCGGCGTCGGGTTGCGGCCCATACAGCGCGCTATGCGCTATGTAGGAGGCCGCTCGGTCGTGGTCCAGCGGCTCAATCGTCCTTGGTGTCCGTAATGCCAAGCAGCTTCAGCTTGCGATGCAGGGCAGAACGCTCCATCCCGATGAACGTCGCCGTACGGGAAATATTGCCCGAGAACCGGCGGATCTGAACTTTCAGATACTCGCGCTCGAACGTTTCGCGGGCCTCGCGAAGCGGCGCACCCATGATGGCATTGCCACCGCCCCCGCCGCCCTGATCACCCAGAACTTCGGCCGGCAGAAGGTCCACATCGATCCGGCCCAGCCGGTCTCCGGGCGCCAGGATAATCGTTCGTTCCACCACGTTGCGCAATTGGCGAACATTACCCGGCCAATCGTAGGATTGCAGGGCGACCATGGCCTCTGTCGCGACTTCGGGCGTGCTGACCCGCCGCTCGGCGGCATAATGCGCCACGAAATGCTCGACCAGCGCAGGAATGTCTTCTCGCCTTTCCGACAGTGGCGGAATGGAAACGGGCACCACGTTGAGCCGATAGTAGAGATCCTCGCGGAACCGTCCCTCGGCGATTTCCTGTGTCAGATCGCGCCCCGTGGCCGAGACGACACGAACATCCACCTTCACGATGCGCGTGCCGCCGACCCGGGTGAAGCTCTGATCCGTGAGGACGCGCAGGATGCGGCCCTGCGTCGTGATCGGCATGTCAGCGATTTCATCGAGGAACAACGTTCCGCCATGCGCCTGTTCGAGGAGGCCCGGGCGAACAAGATCACCCCCCTCTTCAACCCCGAACAACTCCTCCTCCACACGTTCCGGGGTCATGTTGGCGGCGCTGACCACGACAAAGGGGCTGCTGGCGCGTTGGCTCCAGCCGTGAAGCAGGCGCGCGGCCACTTCCTTTCCCACGCCTGCCGGTCCGACGATCATGACACGGCTTCCCGTCGCGGCCACCCGCTTCAGCGTGGCGCGAACGGTGTTGATGGCGCCCGAGCTGCCGGTGAGATCGGTATCGCGACCGGCCGAGACCCGCAGGCTCGCCAATTCGCGGCGCAGGCGCTCGGTTTCCGTCGCCCGCTCTACCATCAACAGCAATCGTTCGGCCTGGAACGGCTTTTCGATGAAGTCCGCCGCGCCCTGTCGAATGGCGGCAACAGCGGTATCCAGATTGCCGTGGCCGGAGATCACCAGCACCGCAATGGAGGGGTCACGCCGCTTTATTTCGGCGAGAAGGTCGAGGCCATCGAGGCGCGATCCCTGGAGCCAGACGTCCAGGATGACCAGGCTCGGGCGGCGAGCGGCAATCGCTTCGAGCGCCGCGTCGCTATCGGCCGCGGTTCGGGTCTCATACCCTTCGTCTTCCAAAACGCCGGACACGAGTTCGCGGATGTCGAGTTCGTCATCGACGACGAGGATATCTAGCGCCATGATTATGCAGTCCGATTTCGGGTAAGCGCGGCGAATTCCCCGCCGTCTGTGTCGCTTGCGGTGTCTTCCTGGCCGATCAGTCCGGCCAGCATGGTGGTGTCAAAGGTCATCGTCACGAGCGTCCCGCCACCGGGACGGTCGGCAAAGGAAATCGTTCCGAAATGTTCCTCCACGATCTTCTTGACGATCGCGAGGCCAAGTCCCGTACCCCGCGACCGTGTCGTCATATAAGGCTCGACAATGCGGTCGCGCTCCGCCGGTAGCCCGACCCCGTCATCCGCCACGGTGATAACGGCACGTCCCCCTGTCTCGGTCACTTCCATCAAGATTTCGCCGCCGCCGCGCCCAGCCGCTTCGATCGCCTCAACAGCGTTCTTGACGATATTGGTCAGGGCCTGGCCGATCTGGCGACGATCGCAGACGAGCATGGGACCGGGCTCATCGTGCCGCATCTCGAAGTGGATGGCGGCATGCGCCACTTCATGAAGGAACATGGTCTGGCGCGCGACATCGACCAGAGATTCCTCCCGGAACTCCGGCTTCGGCATGCGCGCAAAGGAGGAGAATTCATCCACCATCCGCCGCAAATCGCCAACCTGCCGAACGATCGTCTCCGTCAGCCGCGCGAAGGTCGTGTCCCCCTCCTCCACCTTGCTGCCGTATCGCCGCTGGAGCCTTTCCGCGGCAAGCTGAATGGGGGTCAGCGGATTCTTGATCTCATGAGCGATCCGACGTGCCACGTCCGACCAGGCGGCGCGGCGCTGATCAAGCAACTGCTGGGTGATGTCGTCGAAGGTCAGGATGGGGCCGGTGCCGTCGCGGGCGATGCGAACCGCCAACGTCCGGGCCTCGCCGGCGGCAGTCAGCTGGATGATCGCCTCGCGCGCCGTGCCTTCCAGCAGCGCGTCCAGCTCCGGCGCAACAGTGGCAAGTGGTCGGCCGATCGGTGTGTCGTTCAGCCCCAGCAGCGTCTGCGCCGAGCTGTTGATGAGTCGGATGGTGCGATCCGGCGCGATGGAGATGACTCCCGCCGACACGCCCGACATCACCGCCTCGATCAGCGCACGCCGATTGTCGAGCTGCGAATTCGCCGTGACCAGCGCGGTATTCTGTTCCTCCAGCCGCTCCGTCATTCGGTTGAAGGCGTGGGACAGGGTACCGACTTCATCACGGGCCCGGGTTTCCGGTACGCGCGCTGACAGGTCCCCGCGCTCGACCCTACGCGCCGCATCAACAAGTTCAGCCACGGGGCGCACCAGGCGGTCCGCCACTGCCAGCGCGATCCACACTGCAATCAAAACGATCAGGAGCGACAGCAGCAGAAGCGCCGCGTTGAACTGAAGTTGCAGGGTGCGCGCACGAACCAGCAGGGTCCGATAATTGGCAAGCGCGGCCTCTGCACGCTCCGTCTGCGTCGTCATTTCCTTGGGGTTGGTCACCCGGGCCGCATACAGATACACCCGCTCGGAGCCCGGAAGCCGCGTCACGGTCTGAATCCGATCACCCGTAACGGTCACCACGCTGCGCTGGCCGCGACGCAGCTGCCCGACGGCATCGGCCGATACCTGGCGCGCGAGATCGAGATCATAAGGATTCACGAACGCCAGCGTTTGCAGCTCACCCGTTGGCGACACCTGAAACAGCAGCGCTTCCGAAAGACTGCGAAAATACGTCTGCTGGAACAGAAAGGCGCCGAACCGCGGATCGTCGATGGCGCGCTCTTCGAGTTCCCGGCTGATGTCGGTCGCCATGGTGACGGTGGCTTCTTCCCACCGTTGCAGGATCTGGTTGTAGGACGTCCGCGTCAGGGACGTGGCATTCTCGAACACGCCGCGCGCGCGATCCGAATACCAGAACTGCACGCCGTATTGGAAGAGTAGCGACGCCGCGATGGTGACAAGCACCATCGGCACCGCGGCCACCATCGAGAAGAGTGCGACCAGGCGAACATGAAGCCGCCCCTCCCCGCCTACCGGCGACCGAGCGGCGCGCCTGCGCGCGATGCGTCGCCCCAGCAGCATCATCAGTGCGACGCCGGGCACCAGGTTCGCCACCAGCAGAAGCGCGATGATTCCGGGCGCGATCAGGCCTTCCGATCGTCCGGTGTGCGCGATCACATAATAAGTGGCGAGTGCGATGCTGATCGCAATGCCGAGTACCCCCGCCTCCATGACGGGGGTCACCGTCAGGCGTTTCGGCGCGAGGGCCGGGTCAATCGCTGGTGCCAAACCGGCGTTCATCGAAGCAAGGCTACAACAATAGTGTTGCAGGGAAAACACATAATCGGATGGTTTATCGCAGCTCGTGCGCAGATGGTCGCGGCGCGGGATCGATGCCCAGCATATCCAGCCGCTTTCGCAGCGTGTTTCGGTTCAGCCCGATGGCGCGCGCAGCCCGCAGTTGGTTGCCCCCGTGCCGCGCAAGCATGGCCTCGATGAGCGGCCGCTCCACCTCGGCGAGCAGTCGGTCGTACAGCGTGCCGTCGTCCAGCACCGCTGGCTCTGATTTGGCCAGCCTGTCGAGATAGGCCCGCACCGCCGCGTCCAGCCCGACATCCGGCATCGGGCAGGCGACCGATTGACCGTTGCCAATCATCGCGTTGATCTCGCCGGCGGAGATCTGGTCGTCGCGTGATAGGGCTGCGAGCCGCCGCATTAGATTTTCAAGCTGCCGGACGTTGCCCGGCCAATCGTGCTGCTCCAGCGATGCCACCGCATTTCCGTCCAGCGTCTTGCGGGGCAGACCGGATTCAGCCGCCCGCTCCAGGAAATGCCGCGCCAGCATGGCGATGTCGCCCCGCCGTTCGCGCAGCGGCGGCAGGGCAATCGGCACGACGTTCAGGCGGTAATAGAGATCCTCGCGGAACTGCCCGGTCGCGACCGCCTGTTGAAGCTCGCGGTTCGTCGCCGCCACGATCCGGACGTCGGCGCGGATCGTTCTGGCACCACCGACGGTGGTGAACTCGCCCGATTGCAGCACTCGAAGCAAGCGCGTCTGGGCCTCGATCGGCATGTCCCCGATTTCGTCAAGGAACAAGGTTCCCCCGGCCGCCTGTTCGAACCGGCCGGCCGTGCGCTGTGCCGCGCCGGTGAAGGCGCCGCGCTCGTGACCGAACAGTTCCGCTTCGATCAGTTCGCGCGGAATCGCCGCCATGTTGATCGCCACGAACGGCGCCGCACGCCGGTGCCCGAGATCATGGATCGCCCGCGCGACCAGTTCCTTGCCGGTTCCCGATTCACCGGACACGAGCACCGTAAGGTCGTTGGACACCACTCGGGCGATGACGCGATAGACCTCCTGCATCGCCGGCGACCGCCCGATCAGGGGAAGGCTCTTGTCCTCGTCCTCGACATGCGTCGGCAGGTCGGCGCCTCGCCGACCCAGGGCCGCGGCCACCGTTCGGGTCAACGTGTCGAGATCAAACGGCTTCGGCAGGTAATCGTAAGCCCCCGCCTCGTTCGCCCGCACTGCCGTAGTCAGTGTGTTTCGCGCAGAAAGCACGATCACCGGCACCTCGGGCGAGGTCTCGTTCAGTCGCGCGGCGATCTCGATCCCGTCACCATCCGGCAGCACGACATCGGTCAGCAACACGTCGGGCAATCGCTGCTGCAGCTCGCGGTCCAGATCCGCTACGCTGGCAGCCGTTCTCACCTGATGGCCAGCACGACGAAGCGCATGGGCAACGACCGTGCGAATGGCGTCATCGTCATCGACGAGCAGGACGTTTCCACCGCTCACCGATGAGAAGCCCGGGGCAAAAGGATGCGGAACACCGTTTCGTTCGGCGTCCCCTCGCGCGAATATTGCACGATCCCGCCCATGTCGCGCACCAGCTTGTCGACCAGCGCCAGTCCCAGCCCCTTCCCCTCCGGCCGGCTCGACACGAAAGGATCGAACAGATGCTCGGCGATATCCTCCGGCGCACCGGGTCCGGTATCCACGACGCAAATCTCGATCGGCAACGGCAATCGCGGGCGTCCCGGCGCCGGCGCGATCGACATGCCGTGCCGGTAGGATGTGGTGAGCGTGATCCGCCGCTCTCCGCGCTCACCTAGCGCAGTCGCGGCATTTTTCATCAGGTTGATCAGCACCTGGAGCAAGGCATCGCGATTGGCGAGAACGCGCGGCAGCGAAGGGTCGAAGCGCTCCTCGATCGTGATCCCGCGCGCAAATCCCGCCTGCGCGGCGTCGCGGGCATGGGCCAGCAGTGGGTAGATGTTGAGCGGCTCCACGGCGAGCGGCCGCGTGTCCGTAAAGTCCTCCATCCGGTCGATCAGAGCGGTGATGCGATCCACCTCGTCGATCACCAGCTTCGTCATAACCTGCGCGTCCACGCCGTCCGCAATCAACTGGGCCGCACCGCGGATGCTCGACAGGGGGTTCTTGATCTCATGCGCCAGCATTGCGGCCGCACCGACGGCGGATCGCGCCGCTGCCGCCCGATCCGCCGAGACGCCCAGCCGCCGCGAGCTTGCGGCATTGTGAAGGGTGATCATGCGCCAGCCGGGATGGTCGGTCAGCTCGACCGCAGCCAGATCGACGCGCAGCCGGTGTCCGCGCGCCGTCTCCAGAGCGAGATCAAACGCGCTGAATGCCCGTCCATCCTGCCCCACCGCTTCCTCGGGCAGCGCCAGCACCTCGCCGACGGACCGTCCGCGCATGGCGCGTTCGGACAGGTTCAGCAGCAACTCGCATTCCGCATTGGCCTGCGCGATGCGCCCCTCCGCATCCACGACCATGAGCGCGACCGGAAGCGCGCTCAGCAGTTCGTGCGCTTCGGGCCCCCGCCGCGTCAGCATCAGGCCGCCACGCGGCTCCGGTACGGCGCGTAGAATTCCGCGAGCATCTTCAGCACCACTTCGGCGTCCGGCTCCTTGTTCACGGCGTTGCGGAACTCCGCCGAACCGTGAATGCCCTTGGTGTACCAGCCGATGTGCTTGCGTGCCATGTTGACGCCGGTCAGGGCGCCATAATGACTGAGCATCGCCTCGTAATGCTCGACGATCAGGTGATATTGTTCATCCAGCGACGGGTCAGGCCGGACCGACCTGCCGGCCAGCGCGTCCATCACCTGGCCGAGCAGCCACGGCCGGCCATAAGCCCCGCGGCCGACCATTACCCCGTCGGCGCCCGATTGCGCCAAAGCCGTTTGGGCGTCGTCGACCGAGCATATGTCGCCATTCACAATCACCGGAAGGGCGACGGCATCCTTGACCTTGCGGACAAAGCCCCAGTCCGCCGATCCCTTGTACATCTGGTTCCGGGTGCGCCCGTGCACCGTGATCATCTTTGCGCCGAGATCTTCCGCAATGTGCGCAAGCTCGGGGGCGTTCAGGCTATCGTGGCACCAGCCCATGCGCATCTTGACGGTCACTGGCGCAGCGACTGCCTTCACCACCGCGTCGATGATCGCCCCGGCATTCTTGAGATCCCGCATCAGTGCCGAGCCGGCATCGCCGCTGGTCACCTTGCGCACCGGGCAGCCCATGTTGATGTCGATGATCGCCGCGCCCTTTTCCTCCGCCAGCTTTGCGGCCTCGGCCATCTCATGCGGGGTGCAGCCTACCAGCTGCATGGAAACGGGCTCTTCGGAAAGGTGCCAGGCCGCCTTCTGGATCGATTGGCGTGTCTCGCGGATGGCCGCCTGACTGGCGATCATCTCCGTGACGTTCAGTCCGGAGCCGTATCGGCGGACCAGCGTCCGGAAGGGCTGATCAGTAACGCCCGTCATGGGCGCAAGAACGACCGGTTCCTCGATCCGAACGGGGCCGATCTGAATGGGGGCGAGGATACGCATCAACCGTTTGCCTGAAAAACAGGCAGGTAAGCGATGACGGGAGCGCTGGCAAGGCGCGTCCGTTATCGCTACGGGCGCAGCGATGAAGACCGTTGCGCTGATTGTGGCCGCCGGGAAAGGCGAGCGAACTGGCGGCGCGCTGCCCAAGCAGTTCGCGCCGCTCGCCGGCAAGCCGATGCTGGCATGGAGCTATGCCGCTTTGTCCGCCCATCCCGCGATCGATGACGTTGTCGTGGTCATCGGGGCAGAGCATGAGCAGCTTTTCCGCAAGGCACTGCCCGGAGCACGCGCCGTGGTTGGCGGCGCAACGCGTCGTGCCTCGGTCGCCAATGGACTGGCGGCGGCCGGCGCGGCGGATGCCGTCCTCATCCACGATGCCGCACGCCCCTTCCCCACCGTCGCTGTTCTCGATCGTCTCGTCGCTGCGCTCAATACGGCAGATGGCGCGGTACCGGTGCTTCCGGTTACGGATACGCTGGTCGCGGCTGACGGCACCAATGTGCCCCGCGACGGCCTCTCCCGCGTTCAAACCCCGCAGGCTTTCCAACTTGATATGGTTCGCCGTGCCCATGCGGCTTGGTCCGGGGAGGAGCCGACAGACGATGCGCAGATGGTGCGCGCCCTTGGCGGATCAGTCGCACTGGTGCAGGGCGACCCGATGCTTGAAAAGGTAACCTGGCCGGGCGACTTCGCCGCGGCCGAAGCCCGGCTGGGGTGGGAAACTCGCACCGCGACCGGCTATGATGTTCATCGCCTGGAAGATGGCGAGGAGCTGTGGCTGGGCGGCGTCCTGATCCCGCACGCACAGGGACTTTCCGGCCATAGCGACGCCGACGTTGCCCTGCACGCGTTGACCGACGCCGTGCTCGGCACGATCGCTGACGGTGACATCGGCTCCCACTTTCCCCCCAGCGATCCGCAGTGGCGGGGTGCGGAGTCCGGCCAGTTCCTGCGGCATGCGGCAGAGCTGGTCACGGCAAAGGGTGGTGAAATCACGTTTGTCGATCTCACGATCATTTGCGAGGCGCCCAAGATCGGCCCGCATCGGGAGGCGATCCGTGCGCGGATCGCGGAACTTCTGCGCCTTTCGACCGATCGCATCAGCGTGAAGGCAACAACAACAGAACGCCTGGGTTTCACCGGCCGCGGCGAAGGCATCGCGACCCAGGCGGCGGCCACCATCCGCCTGCCCATGGCGCAGCTATGAGGCGCTTCCTCGCCGCTCTCGTGCTGCTCACCCTGCCGAGCACCGCGCTGGCGCAAACGCCTTGCCTCAAGAGAGCAGAAGCGGAGGCGATCACCTTGGTCGCCTTGCCGGACATCATTCTGGAAACCGGCCGGGTCTGTACGTCGCTGCCCGCCACCAGCCTGGTCCGTCGGACGTCTGGCCCGTTCCTCGATCGCTATCAGGCGGAAGCGGATCGTGCCTGGCCGGCGGCGCGTGCTGCCATTGCCAAGCTCAGCGATCCTCGCGTCTCGATGCTCCTGCTCCAATCCGAATACGCCCGTCCGTTGATCACTGCCCTGATCGCGCCACAGATCGTGGGCCGGGTACAGACGTCCGATTGCGGCACCATCGACCGGCTCGTCACCCTGCTTGAGCCCTTGGCGCCCAGGAACATCGCGGGGATCGTCGTGGCCAGCCTGCAGCATCTCAAGAGCGAGAAGGCCAGGGGAACCGCAGCGGTGCGCGATGTGCCCGATCTTCCCGTCTGCTCGGCGGCCGAGCGATGAGCGACAGCCTCCTTCCGGATGCCCTGGTTGCCGCTGCAACCCGCGTGGTCGAGGCCAATCGCGCGGCCGGTCGCCGTGTCGCCGTGGCAGAGAGTTGCACCGGTGGCCTTGTGGCGGCGGCGCTCACCGAAGTGCCCGGCTCCTCCGATGTGCTCGAAGCTTCCATCGTCAGCTATGCCAATGAGGCAAAGATGGCGCTCCTGCATGTCTCCGGCGACGTGCTTGAAACCTTTGGCGCGGTGTCCATCGCAACTGCCTGGAGCATGGCGCAAGGCGCGCTGGAGGCGACGAGCGTCGATGTCGCGGTCGCCATCACCGGTATCGCGGGTCCGGGCGGCGGCAGTGAGAAGAAGCCCGTCGGAACCGTGGTGTTCGCGCGCGCCGAAAAG
>NZ_LSKH01000301.1:0-1796 GCF_001557395.1 Sphingomonas sp. CCH5-D11
GACGGCGGCCGGCCGGCGCCAAGTGGCGGAAATCCGCCACTGGCCCGGCACTTGCTTCGTTAACGATATGTTTACCAAGATCGCCCGCCTCTTCACGATCAAGACGAAGTTCGAGGCGTTCATGGTGATCTATGGCCTGGGCCTGGGCGCGACGGAGCGCGGCGTGCACTATCTCCACGACTATCCCGGCGTCGGCGGCTGGCTGCTGTTTTCCGTCTGCCCAATCGCGGTGTTCATGGCGGGCGGGCGCATCCTGGAATCGGTGGAGCGCAACGGCGGCTGAGGGCGGCGCACGCAAGCGGTGGTCGCTCTGCCGGACTGTCGGTCGATCTTACAGCCCGGCGGGGCGGGCGATCCGGTAGGTCACGGTGCGGCGCCGGGGATCATCGACGGCGAACAGCGGGTGATCGAAGTCTGACGCGGGATCATGCGCCATGCCGAGCCGCTCCATCAGCAAGCGGCTTTTCGCGTTGCTCTCGGCAGTGATGGCAACGATCGCGTCTTCTGTTCGGTTTGCCCAGCCCCAGGCGATCGCGGCAGCGGCCGCCTCGCGCGCATAGCCGGCACCCCAGAACGGCATCGCGAGCATCCAGCCGATTTCCAGCATGCCCGCGATCGGGGTATCGGGGGCCCCCGGCTTCAGCCCGCAAAAACCGATCGTCGCCCCACCCTCGCGGAGCACCAGGGCACGAAAGCCGAGCGGCGCGTAAGAGGCGTGTCGCGCGATCGCCATGTCGCTTTCCGCCGCATTCTTCACCGGCCCGAGATCGGCCATGACCGCCGGATCCGCCCACATGGCGTGGAGCGGCGCGCGATCCTCCGCCTGGGGCACACGCATCAGCAAGCGGCCGGTCTCGATCGCCACCGGCGCAAGAGACGCGTCAGCCATCAACCGAGCAAGCGTGCGGCGTGCACCGCGTGATAAGTGAGGACGCCCGAGCAACCCGCGCGCTTGAACGCCGTCAGCGTTTCCAGGACCATCGCGTCGCGATCCGCGGCGCCGGCCGCCACCGCCGTCTCGATCATCGCATATTCGCCGGACACCTGATAGGCGAACACCGGCACCTCAAACCGCTCCTTCACGCGGCGCGCGATGTCGAGATACGGCAGGCCGGGCTTGACCATCACGCTGTCCGCCCCCTCCGCCAGATCGAGCGCGACTTCGCGGAGGGCTTCCTCCGCATTGCCGTAATCCATCTGATACGTCTTCTTGTCGCCTTTCAGCAGGCCGCGGCTGCCGACCGCATCGCGGAACGGGCCGTAGAAGGCGCTCGCATATTTGGCGGCATAGGCCATGATCTGGACATTGTGGTGGCCGGTCCCTTCCAGCGCCGCGCGGATGGTGCCGATCCGGCCATCCATCATATCCGACGGCGCGACGATATCAGCGCCGGCGGCCGCCTGATTGAGCGATTGGCCGACCAGCGCCTCGACCGTCGCGTCGTTCAACACATAGCCGGCCGCATCCACCAGCCCGTCATGGCCGTGCGCGGTATAAGGATCGAGCGCGACATCGGTGAGGATGCCGATATCCGGGACCGCATCCTTGATCGCACGGATCGCGCGGCACATCAGATTGTCGGGATTGAGCGCCTCGCGCCCATCCTCCGTGCGCAGCGCCGCCGGCGTGTTCGGAAAGAGCGCCAGGCAGGGGATGCCGAGCGCCCCTGCCTCCTTCGCCCGCGCGACGATGAGGTCGACCGACCAGCGCGACACGCCCGGCAGGCTGGCGATCGGCTCCTCCGTATCCTGCCCTTCGGTAACGAACAGCGGCCAGATCAGATCGGCGGGCGTGT
>NZ_LSKH01000302.1:0-326 GCF_001557395.1 Sphingomonas sp. CCH5-D11
GGCCCGATGATCCAGCGGCGGAGCTCGATCGTCTCCTGCCCGGTCAGCGCGGTGGCGAACATCGAATCCGCCGCGTCGAACAGGTGATGGCCTTCGTCGAACACGTAGCGCGTCGGGCGCGTCGCCAGCTCGCGGCCACGGGCGGCATTGACCATCACCAAGGCGTGATTGGCGATGACGATGTCCGCCTCCGCCGACGCGCGCGCCGCGCGCTCGATGAAGCATTTCCGGTAATGCGGGCAGCCGGCATAGACGCACTCGCCACGCCGGTCGGTCAGCGCGGTGGAGCCGTTGCGGCGGAACAGCGTGGGGAGCCAGCCGGGCAG
>NZ_LSKH01000303.1:0-6964 GCF_001557395.1 Sphingomonas sp. CCH5-D11
CGGCAGCGCCGTGGCGAAGGGCCGGATCAACAGCATCGACACGCGCGAGGCGCTTGCCGCGCCGGGCGTGCTCGCCGTTCTCAGCTCGCTCGACCATGCGGAGCCGCTGCCGCTCGGCATGTCGAACAACACGCCCCTGTTCGGCGGCCGTGAGGTCAACCATTATCATCAGGCGGTCGCCTGCGTCATCGCCGAGACGTTCGAGCAGGCGCGCGCCGCCGCCGCGCTGGTGCGGGTGGACTATGCCCGCGCGAAGGGGGTCTTCGACTTGCCCGCCGTCGCCCCGGCCGCGCCGCCAGCCAAGGGACGCGACGGCAAGCCCGACGTGAAGACGCTGGGCGACTTCGAGGCGGCGTTCGCCGCCGCGCCGGTGAAGCTCGATTCTCGCTACACCACGCCTGACGAGACGCACGCGATGATGGAGCCGTTCGCGACCATCGCGGCATGGCAGGGCGAGAAGCTGACCATCTGGACATCGAACCAGATGATCAACTGGGCCAAGCAGAGCATGGGCACGATCCTGGGCATCCCCAAGGAGAATGTGCGGGTGGATTCGCCGTACATCGGCGGCGGTTTCGGCGGAAAGCTGTTCATCCGCGCCGATGCGGTGCTGGCGGCGCTGGGCGCGCGCAAGATCTCGCGGCCGGTGAAGATCGCGATGCAGCGCCCGCTGATGGCGAACAATGCCACGCATCGCCATGCGACGATCCAGCGCATCCGCATCGGCGCCGGCCGGGACGGACGGATCACGGCGATCGCGCATGAGGGCTGGTCCGGCAACATCAACGGCGACGATCCCGAGCGCGGTTCCGCGCAGACCAGGTCCATGTACGCCGGCGCCAACCGGATCACGGCGGAATATATCGCCAAGCTTGATCTGCCCGAGGGCAATGCGATGCGCGCACCGGGCGAGGCGCCGGGGCATCTCGCCCTGGAGGTCGCGATTGACGAGCTGGCCGAGCAGCTCGGCATGGACCCCATCGCACTGCGTATCCTGAACGAGCCGGCGACCGCGCCGTCCTCCCCGGAAAAGAAGTTCTCCGACCGCAATCTGGTGCGCTGCCTGCGCGAGGGCGCCGCACGGTTCGGCTGGGACAAGCGAAACGCGAAGCCCGGCGCCGTGCGCGACGGCAAATGGCTGGTCGGCATGGGCGTGGCTGCCGGCTATCGCGGCGGCCCGACCGCGAAGTCGGGCGCGCGCGTTCGCCTCGACGGCGGGCGCGTGGTGGTCGAAACCGACATGACCGACATCGGCACCGGCACCTACACGATCGTCGCGCAGACCGCGGCCGAGACGATGGGTGTGCCGCTTGACCGGGTATCGGTGAAGCTGGGCGATTCCGTCGACCCGGCCTCCGCGGGCTCGGGCGGCCAGTGGGGCGCCGCCAGCTCCACCGCCGGGGTCTATGCCGCCTGTCTCGAGCTGCGCCGTGCGATCGGCCAGAAGCTCGGCTTCGACGGCGACGGTGCGACCTTCGCCGACGGGCGCATCATTGCCGACAATCGCAGCTGGCGCCTGGCGGAGGCCGGCAACCTGTCAGCGACCGGCGAGATGACCTTCGGCGATTTCAAGCAGGGTTACGATATCGGGACCTATGCCGGCCACTTCTGCGAGGTGGGCGTCAACATCTACACCGGCGAGACCCGCATTCGGCGGATGCTGGCGGTGTGCGACGCCGGTCGCATCCTGAACCCGCTATCGGCCCGCAGCCAGGTGATCGGCGCCATGGTCATGTCGGCGGGGGCCGCGCTGATGGAGGAACTGGCGGTCGACAAGCGCTTCGGCTTCTTCGTCAACCACGATCTCGCCGGCTATGAAGTCCCGGTCCATGCCGACATCCCGCATCAGGAATGCATCTTCCTCGACACGCTCGACCCGATCGTGTCGCCGCTCAAGGCGAAGGGCGTCGGCGAGCTCGGCATCTGCGGTCCGGGCGCGGCCGTGGCGAACGCGATCTACAATGCCACCGGCGTCCGCATCCGCGATTATCCGATCACGCTCGACAAGCATCTCGACAAGCTACCGCAGGTCGCCTGACCGGCGCGGGAGAAGACGCATGAGGCTCGATACGCCCGCGGGCGACGTGGCCCATGCGTCATGCGTTCCGGATCGATCGGGCGTCATCGGCGGCTGATCTCGACCCCCATGCGAAGAGGAGCCTCGCGATGAACCCGACCCGAACAGCCGTTCTGTTCATCGAATATCAGAACGATTTCGTGACCGAGGGCGGCGCGCAGCACAAGGCCGTTGCCGCCGTGATGCAGTCGACCGGCATGCTCGCCAACAGCACCGCGCTGCTCGCCGGTGCGCGCCAGGCCGGGCTGGTGGTGCTGCACGCCCCCATTGCGTTCGCGGAAGGTTATCCCGAGCTGCCGGCCGAACCCTATGGCATCCTCGCCGGCGTGAAGGGCGCCAACGCCTTTCGCCGCGGAAGCTGGGGCGCCGAGATCGCGGAAGCGATGCGCCCCGAACAGGACGAGATCGTCATCGAGGGCAAGCGCGGGCTCGACTGTTTCGCCAGTACCAACCTCGACTTCGTCCTGCGCCAGCGCGGGATCACGACGCTGGCGATCGCCGGCTTTCTCACCAACTGCTGCGTCGAATTCACCATGCGCTCCGCTTATGAGCGCGGCTATCGCGTCGTCACGCTCACCGACTGCTGCGCCACGATCGGCGAGGAGGAGCAGCGCGTGGCGATCAGCAAGGACTTCCCGATGTTCTCGCTTCCCATGGCGCACACCGATTTCCTCGCGGCGCTGTCGCCGGAGACCGTGACGGCCGGGTAGCAACCGGCTCCGTGCGCCGGGCATTCATGAATGGCAGGTATCATGGCTAGCGCGACTGGCCCGCTAATCTTCCGGGCGGCGCAGGCCTAGCTACCGGTCGGGCGCCATGGGGGCGGAGGCATCAGCCACGACCTTGCGCGCTCCATGCCATTGATTACGAAGGAACACCGATGCTCGGCACAGTCATGTACGGAAAGGGCGACGTCCGCTTCGAGGAGCGTCCCGAGCCCGAAATCCTGAAGCCCACCGATGCCATCATCCGCCTGGCCGCGAGCTGCGTTTGCGGGTCGGACCTGTGGCCGTATCGCGGCTTCGGCAATGACGGCGCGCCCAAGGCGATGGGGCACGAATATTGCGGCGTGGTCGAGGCGGTCGGCGATGCCGTGACCAGCGTGAAGCCGGGCCAGTTCGTGGTCGGCTCCTTCTGCATCTCGGACAACACCTGCCCGCACTGCAAGTTCGGCTTCCAGTCGTCCTGCGAGCAGATCGAGTTCATGACGGGGGCACAGTCGCCGCTGGCGCGGGTGCCGCTGGCCGATGGCACGCTGGTGGCGCTCGATCAGGCCCCGGACGATGACCTCATCCCGCACCTGCTCGCGGTATCCGACGTGCTCGGCACCGGCTGGTATGCGGCCGATGCCGCGCGGGTGCAGCCCGGTTCCACCGTGGCGGTGGTCGGCGATGGCGCGGTCGGCCTGATGGGCGTGCTGGCGGCCAAGCAGATGGGCGCGCACCGCATCATCGCGATGAGCCGCCACAAGCAGCGCCAGGATCTCGCGCTCGAGTTCGGCGCGACCGATATCGTCGCCGAACGCGGCGACGAGGGTGTCGCCAAGGTCAAGGAACTGACCGGCAACGTCGGCGCGGATGCGGTGCTGGAGTGCGTCGGCATGGAAGAATCCATGTGGCAGGCGATCAACTGCGCCCGCCCCGGTGCGACGATCGGCTATGTCGGCGTGCCGCACGGCGTGGAATTCGACGGCTCCAAGCTGTTCTTCGCGCAAAAAGGGCTGATGGGCGGCCCCGCCCCCGTGCGGCGCTTCCTTCCCGACCTGATCGACCGTGTGCTTCGCCGCGAGATCGCGCCGGGCAAGGTGTTCGACCTCCAGATCCCGCTCGCTGACGTCGCCGAAGGCTATAAGGCGATGGACGAGCGCCGCGCCATCAAGACGCTGCTGCGCGTCTGACCGAAAGGACCGGGCGGCTCCGCACCATGTACGACATCGTCATCGTCGGCGGCGGGGCTGCCGGTATCGGCGCCGCGCGGCGGCTGGCCGGTTCGCAATGTGACACGCTTCTGATCGAGGCTGCGCCGCGGCTCGGCGGCCGGGCGCATACGGTCAGCGTCGACGGCCTGGCGCTCGATCTCGGCTGTGGCTGGTTGCACTCGGCCGACCGGAACCCCTGGGCGCAGGTGGCGACGGAACGCGGCATGGCGATCGACCGGCGCCCCCCGGCCTGGGGCAAGCAACATCGCGACCTCGGCTTCACCGCGCGCGAGCAGCATGACGCGCGCGGCGCGCTGAACGACTGGATCGCGCGTCTCGCCGACGCTCCCCCAGCCGATGACAATGCGGCCAGCGTCCTTCCCGTCGATCGCAGGTGGCACGCCTATATCCGTGCCATGACCGGCTTTATCAGCGGCGTGTCCCCCGACCGTATCTCCGCCGCCGACTTCACCGCTTATGATCAGGCAGCGACGGGGCAGAACTGGCGGGTGGCAGAAGGCTATGGCGCATTGATCGCCGGCAGCGTGCCGCACGCCGCGAAGCATCGTCTGGGAACCGCGCTCCAGCGGCTTGCGCTCGCGCCCGGGTCGGTCCGTCTGGACACCACGGCCGGCACCATCCAGGCCCGGACTGTGATCGTGACGGTTTCCACCGCCGTCCTCGTCGGCGACACGATCCGCTGGCCGGCCGAGATCGAGCCATGGCGCGATGCGGCTTATGCGATCCCGCTCGGCCGCAATGAAAAGCTGTTCCTCCGCCTCGCCCCGAACGCGCCGTTCGAGGATGAGACCCAGCTTCTCGGCAATCCGAACGATCCCGCGACAGGGGCCTATTACATCCGTCCCTTTGGCCGGCCGGTGATCGAATGCTTCCTCGGCGGCGACGGGGCAGCGCTGATCGCGCGCGAGGGACAGGAGGCCGGCTATGCCCATGCGATCGCCGAGCTTTCGGCCCTGCTGGGCTCGGGTGTGCGATCGTCTCTCCAGCCAGTCGCCGCCTCGGACTGGACCCGCACGGCGACGATCGGGGGCGGCTATAGCTGCGCGCTGCCCGGCGGCGCTGCCGAACGACGGCGGCTCGCCGTGCCGTTCGAGAACCGGCTGTTCTTCGCCGGCGAGGCGACCAGTTCGACGGACTTTTCCACCGCGCACGGTGCCTATGCATCCGGCATGCGCGCGGCGGAAGAAGCCCTCGCCGCGCTCAGCCGTTCCCGCCCCGCCTAGCTGTTCGCATCGGCAAGCCCGAACCGGCTCCCCGGCGGAGGCCGGGAAGCCGGATCGAAGGCCGTGGATCAGGGCTCAGTTACCCGTCGTCGCCATGAGCTGCGGCGGATAGCGTTCGCCCTCTACGTCGATCGCCGCCAGCGCGTCGGTGAACGCGGCAAGGTCGGCCGCCGTCAGCGTCACGTCCGCGCCGCCGAGGTTTTCCTCCAGCCGGTGCGGCTTGGTGGTGCCGGGGATCGGCACGATGTACGGCCGCTGCGCCAGCAGCCACGCCAGCGCGATCTGCGCCGGCGTCGCGCCCTTCTCCTCGGCGGTGGTGCGGATCAGGTCGATCAGCGCTTGGTTCTTCTCCATCGCCTCCGGCGTGAAGCGCGGCAGCAGCCTGCGGAAGTCGCCCTCCTCCAGCTTGCTGTCCTTGCCCATCGCGCCGGTCAGAAAGCCCTTGCCGAGCGGGCTGTACGGCACCAGCCCGATGCCAAGCTCATCGCACAGCGCCAGGATGCCGTTCGTCTCGACGCCGCGGGTCCACAGCGAATATTCGTTCTGCAGCGCCGCCACCGGCTGCACCGCATGGGCGCGGCGGGCCGTCTCGGCGCCCGGCTCCGACAGGCCGAAATGCTTGACCTTGCCCTCGGCGATCAGGTCGCGGACGGTGCCCGCAACATCCTCGATCGGCACGTTCGTGTCGACGCGATGCTGGTAGAACAGGTCGATGCGATCGGTGCGCAGGCTTTTCAGCGATGCCTCGCACACCTTGCGGATCTGCTCCGGCCGGCTGTTCAGCCCGGCCATCTTCCCATCGACGATATTGAAACCGAACTTGGTCGCGATCTGCACCTGGTCGCGCACGGGCTCAAGCGCCTCGCCCACGATCTTCTCATTGGTATAGGGACCGTAGACCTCCGCCGTGTCGAAGAAGGTCACGCCCAGATCGACCGCCTTGCGGATAAGGCTGACGCTGTCCGCATCGGCAAGGGGATTGGCATAGCCGAAGTTCAGGCCCATGCAGCCGAAACCAAGGGCGGAGACCTCAAGGTCTTTGCCAAGTGTGCGCTTTTCCATTCCAGCAACTCCATCAATCGCCCAAACCATCGGGCGGTGTCGCCCCGCGAACATGGCGCCGGACACCCGATCCGACTACCGCGCCGGATCAGCAAAGACCTATGAATCCGGGGCATGAAACCGAATGCGGCGCCGTGGCGAGCATCGGCGGCCTCAGCCGCGCCGCGTCGTCGGCCGCGCGCCGAGTTCGTCCAGCGCATCCGCATTCTGGCGGCCCCAGGCGTATAACAGCTCCACCGGCTCGACGAACCGGCGCCCCAGCGCTGTCAGGCGATAGGTAACGGCGGGCGGCACGGCGCTCTCGACATGGCGCGAGACGAGCCCCACCTCCTCCATCTCGCGCAGCGTCTGCACCAGCATCTTCTTCGAAATGCCGGGAAGGCTGCGCTGGAGCACGCCGGTGCGCGCCGCGCCGGCGTGGCGCACGTGCAGCGTATGCAGCACCATGCTGGTCCACTTGGTCGCGAACAGCTCCAGCACCCTTCGCGGCGCGCAATCCTCGCGCCAGTCCTCTTCGGGCGAACCCGGCTTCATGGTCACCTCCTGGTGCCTACGTCCCCAAAGGGTGCCGTCTAGAAGAGCCGGGCGCCCGCGCCTAGCTGCTGCATCGAACGAGAAATGGAGATTGGCGATGACGAAGACGGCGCTGGTCGTTGGGGCAAG
>NZ_LSKH01000304.1:0-53977 GCF_001557395.1 Sphingomonas sp. CCH5-D11
GTCAAGACGGCGGTCAGTGCCTCCATCTCCACGCCGGTGCGGCCGGTGGTTGCGACAGTAGCGGTAGCAGAGACGCCGTCCGCCTCCACGGTCAGATCGATCGTAACTTTCGACAGGGGCAGGGGGTGACACAACGGGATCAGCTCGCTGGTCCGCTTGGCGGCCATGATCCCAGCAACACGGGCCACGGCCAGAACATCTCCCTTTGCCACCGCGCCCTGTGCGATCGCCCGCGCAGCCTCCGCGGACATGGCGATACGACCCCCCGCCACCGCCTCGCGCGCGGTCTCATTCTTGCCGCCCACATCAACCATGCGCGCGGCGCCCGCCTCGTCCAGATGCGTGAGTCGCGTCATGCAACCAGCGCGCGCGTGGCGGCGGCGACATCCGGCTGGCGCATCAGCGACTCGCCGATCAGGAAGCAGCGCACATCATGCTCCGCCATCGCGTCGAGATCGGCGCGCGTGTTCAGCCCGCTTTCCGCGACAAAGGTGCAGCCCGCGGGCGCGCGTCCGACCAGTTCGTAGGTGCGGTCGAAGCTGACCGAAAAATCGCGCAGGTCGCGATTGTTCACGCCGATCAGGCGTGAGCGAAGCGCCAGCGCGCGCTCCAGCTCCGCCGCATCATGCACTTCGACCAGCACGTCCATCTCGCGTTCGATCGCCGCTGCCTCGATCTCCGCGGCGGCGACGTCGTCCAGCGCCGCCATGATGATGAGGATCGCATCTGCTCCGATCGCGCGCGCCTCGGCGACCTGCCAGGGATCGACCAGGAAATCCTTGCGAATGACCGGCAGGTCGCACGCGGCGCGGGCGGCGACCAGATAATCCTCATGTCCCTGGAAGTACGCGTGGTCGGTCAGCACGGACAGGCAGGTCGCGCCACCCTCGGCATAGGCGCGGGCATGCGCCGGCGGGTCGAAATCGGCGCGGATCAGCCCCTTGGACGGGCTGGCCTTCTTGATCTCGGCAATCAGCGCATAGTGCGGACTGGGCGCAGCCTGATCCTGCTGGCGAACCCGGTCCAGCGCTGCCTTGAACCCGCGCGGCGCCGTCTGTTCGCGGGCAAGCGCGTCGAGGTCGGCGATGGAGCGCGTGCTACGCCGAGCCGCCACTTCGTCGCGCTTGGTGGCGAGGATGCGATCCAGGATCGTCATGCCCAGGCGATCCAGCGGTTCAGCAAATCATTGGCAGCGCCGCTGTCGATCGCCTCGGCCGCCCGGCGCGCGCCGCTTTCCAGCGGCTCACCAATCAGCGTCAGCGCGACAGCGGCGTTGAGCAGCACTGCATCGCGATAGGCACCTTGCGTACCGGTCAGCAATTGCCGAAGCGCCGTTGCATTATGCGCCGGATCGCCGCCGCGGATGGCGTGAATGGGATGGCGCCGGACCCCGGCGTCCTCCGGTTCGATCCGATTGCCGAGCTGTACCGCGCCGATGGCGACCGCGATGGTCGGACCCGCGCCCGATACTTCGTCCAGCCCTTCCTCTCCCGAAACCACCAATGCCGCTTCGGTCCCTAGCTGCTCCAGCGCATCGGCATAGACGGGCGCGTAATCGGGTCTGGCGATGCCGATCAGCTGCCGCGTGACATGCGCCGGGTTGGCGAGCGGCCCCATCAGATTGAAGATCGTGCGCTTGCCGATCTGCCGGCGGATCGGCGTGATCCGCTTCATCGCGGGATGATGGTTCGCCGCAAACAGGAAGCAGATGCCCAGTTCGTTGAGCGTTTCTTCGGCAAGCGCGCCTGCCCGCTCCATGTCGAGGCCAAGCGCCTCCAGTGTGTCGGCCGCACCAGCCTTGGAAGAGGCCGCTCTGTTGCCGTGTTTCGCCACGGGCACGCCGCAGGAGGCCACCACCAGGCTGACGGCCGTCGACACGTTCAGCGTGTGGTGCCCGTCGCCGCCGGTGCCGCATACGTCGATCGCACCCGCCGGGGCACTGATCGGGATCAGCCGGTCCCGCAATGCGCGCGCCGCCTCGGCGATCTCGATCGATGTCTCGCCACGGTCGGACAGGTCGATGAGGAAACGTGCGATCGCCTCCTCGGTCGCGCGCCCGTCCAGAATGTCGCTGAACGCCTGCGCCGCGCTCTCGCGCGACAAGGGGCTGGAAGGGTTGGGCAACAGGGAGATGGTGGTCATGATCCAGCCTTGGCCCCGGTCAGGGCGACGAAATTTGCCAGCAGGTCATGGCCATGCTCCGTCGCGATGCTTTCGGGATGGAACTGAACGCCGTGGATTGGCAACTCGCGGTGCCGCAGCCCCATCACCGATCCGTCCGCCGCCACGGCATTAGGAACCAGCACCTCCGGCACATCCTCCACCACGAGCGAGTGATAGCGCGTCGCTGTGAAGGGGCTTGGCAGGCCGGCGAAGACACCTGTCGAATCATGCTCGATCGGGCTGGTCTTTCCGTGCATCAGCCCGCCACGCACGACGCGCCCACCAAAATGCTGCCCGATCGCCTGGTGCCCGAGGCAAACGCCCAACAAAGGGCGGCGCGCCTCCGCGCAGGCCGCCACGAGATCAAGGCTGATTCCGGCCTCATTGGGGGTGCAAGGCCCCGGGGACACAAGAAAGCCGGTCGCATTGGAGGCCAGCGCCTCCGCCGCGGTCAGCGCATCGTTGCGCTCGACGCGTACCTCGGCGCCCAGCTCCATGAGGTAATGGACCAGGTTCCAGGTGAAGCTGTCGTAATTGTCGACGACCAGGATCATGTGCCTGGTCAATAGCGCAACCCCCGCGTCCCGCAACGACTGTTGCGCGAGCGTAATTTCGCCTAGGCGCGAACGCGACGTTCACGCGGGATAAAAGCCGCGGCTGCGATCGTTGTGTGATTGCCCAGGAGGTCGCCTTCCATGTTTCGCTCTCTCGTTCTGCCCGCTGCCGTGTTCGCGGCGATGGTTCCCGCAAGTGCCATGGCCCAGTCGCAGGCGGAAAGCGGGCAGCCGCCGCAGCGGATTCGGCAGGTGACGCTAACCGGGGATGAGAAATGCCCGACGGCGGCAGCGGACGAGATCGTGGTGTGCAGCCGGCTCGATCCGAACGAGCAGTTTCGCGTGCCCAAGCAATTGCGTCGCCCACCGGAAGTGCCGGCGCAGAATCAGAGCTGGGTGAACCGCGCGGCGACGGTTGACCGCGTCGGGCGCGTTGCCGGCGGTCTGCCGAATACCTGCTCGCCGGTAGGTGCCGGCGGCGCAACCGGATGCGGCGTCGCGGCCGGTCAGGCGTGGGCGGCAGAGCGGCAGCAGGCGCGCCGGGAGCAGGAGGCCGGGGCGCCGGAAACCCGCACCGACATCGACGTGGAGGAAGAACCCCAGCGCTAACACGGTCTTAGACTGGCTCAGAACGAGCGGATCAGGGTAAGTGGAAACCGCTCAGAGCTGCATCTGGGTGGAGGGCTGATATGGTCAGCCTTACGGCTCGCCGGCCGGCGCCGCCATCAGCCGGGCGAGATCGGCCTTCCAGAACTTCGCCCAGGTATGCGTGCCGTGCCCCTTCGTCTCCGGGGTCGCCTTGATCAGCCGGAACGTGGCTCGCGGCATGCGCTTGGCCGCTGGTTCTGTGATGCCATAACCAGCAGGATTGATGAAATCGTCTTCCGAGTTGATCCAAAGCACCGGTACCTTGATCTTCTCCAGCGCCGGTGACGGATCGTAATTCCGGGACGCATCCACCTGATAGATATAGTCGTTGGCGTCTCGGCCGGCGCTGTTGCGGGCGAACGCCTGTGCCAGGAACGTCTCGGCCGCGGCGCGGGTGGGATATTGCGTCTGCAGCGCCAACGGGTTCGAGCCTGCGATGATGGACAGGCTCGCCGCGGTGCGCAGGCCCTGCTCCGGCTGGCTGGTATAATTGCCGCCGTTCCACGCCGGATCGGCCTGGATCGCATCGATCAGAAGCTTGCGCCACATGCGGTTCATCCCCGCAATGGGTACCGGCAGGCAGGCGAAGGGCGCGAGCCGCTCCGCAAAGCCGGGAAAGGTCTCGCCCCAGACGAACGCATGCATGCAGCCCATGCTCGTGCCCAGGATCACGTTCAGCCGCGTGACCCCCAGCTTCTCCAGCATGGCCTTCTGCGCCGCGACCATGTCGTTATAATCATATTTGGGAAAGGCCATGCGCTTGCCATCGGATGGCTTGGAAGAAGCGCCATGCCCGATATTGTCCGGCAGGATCACATAATGCGTGCGAATGTCGAAAGGCTGGCCGGGGCCGTAAAGTTCGTCGGCGAATTGCGGCGACAGGAACTGCTTGCCTGATCCTCCGGTGCCGTGAAGCACCATCACGGCATTATCGATCCGCCCATCGGCGCCGCGCCGGGGTGAGCCCAGTGTTGTGTAGTGGATCCGCACATCCATGGTCTCGCCCGTGTTGAACCGAAACGAAGGCAGGATGACGTCGCCTTCCGTCGTTGGCCAGGACGCGGGAGCCGGCGCTGGGTTGGCGGGAGTGGCCAGGGGCTGGGTGATCTGGGCCGAAGCGGGCGGTGCAGTCGCAAGCGCGACGGCCAGGGCGAGAAGCGGAAGAAAGCGCATCGGAGTAGCCTATCGGCGGTTGGGCGCTGGGAAAAGGGTCGTTACGCGTCCGTGCCGGGGCGCAGCGGCGTGGCGGCATCGGCCCCCACCACGGTGTGCCAGGGCTGGACACGCCATGAGCGGACCAGCCCCTGCGAGACATAGGGGTCGGCCGTGGCGAACGCTTCCGCGCTGGCGCGATCTCGAAATAGCAGCAGCGCCGATCCCACGGGATCGCCAACTGCCCCGCCCAGCACCAATCCACCTCGGTCCGCCGCTTCCCAAGCCAGCCGCAGGTGCTCCTCGCGAAACTGTCCGCGCCGGCTGAGATAATCAGACGCCAGGTCGTAGATCAGCAGCTGGTGGGTGGGGGCATTCACTGCCCGAATCCGCCAGCACTCGCCTGCGCTATTGCCTCTCGGGCGGCGGCGAGAAGCGCGCCGGACTTGGCTTCGCACTCGCGCTGCTCATAGGCTGGGTCGCTATCTGCGACGATGCCGGCACCCGCCTGAACATGCATGGTGCCATCCTTCACGACGGCGGTGCGCAGCACGATGCAGGAGTCCATCGATCCGTCAGGGGAAAAATAGCCCACGCCGCCGGCATAGGCGCCGCGCTTCTCGCCTTCCAAATCGGCGATGATCTGGCACGCCCGCACCTTGGGCGCGCCGCTCACCGTTCCAGCCGGGAAGCCGGCGAAGAGGGCGTCGATGGCATCGCGCTTCGGATCGAGCCGGCCGACCACGTTCGATACGATGTGCATCACGTGGCTGTAGAATTCGACGGTATAGCTGTCCGTCACAATGACAGACCCTGCGGCGGCGACGCGGCCAACGTCGTTGCGGCCGAGATCCAGCAGCATCAGATGCTCCGCCCGCTCCTTCGGATCGGCAAGCAGGCTGTTCCGGTTTGCCTCATCCTCGCTCGCCGTCTTTCCGCGCGGCCGTGTTCCGGCAATTGGCCGGATCGTCACTTCACCATCGCGCACTCGGACCAGGATCTCGGGGCTCGAACCCGTCAGCGCAAAACCAGGCAGGTCGAGGTGATAGAGGAAAGGCGAGGGATTGATCCGCCGCAACGCGCGGTAGAGTTCAAACGGCGGCAATGCGAACGGTGTGGTAAATCGCTGGGCAAGCACGACCTGAAAGATATCGCCCGCGACGATATACTCCTTCGCCGCCCTGACCATTTCGCCATATCGGCCCTCGGGCAGCACGGGAGTCAGCGCGATATCTGCTGGTTCACCGCGCACGCGCGGCGGCAGCGCGGTCTTCTCCAAGCGTGCTTCGATTGCGTCGAGCCGATCCTCCGCAGCCGCGACGATCGCATCCTCCGTCCGGCTCGAGTCCGGCCATACCGGCGCGACAAGGAACAAGGCATCGGCAAGGCGATCGAAGACCAGGATCACCGTTGGCCGCACGAACATCATGTCCGGCAGCCCCAAAGGATCGGACTTGGGCGCGGGGAGATCCTCGACAAGGCCGATGGTCTCATAGCCGAAATAGCCGACCAGGCACGCCAGCGCCCGAGGCAGCTCCTCCGGCACGTCCATGCGGCAAGAAGCGACCAGATCGCGCAACGCCGCTAGTGTCGGCGCTTCGCAAGGCTCGAACGCCTCGCGATCGGCGAGCCAGCTGCGGTTGATGGCGGCGCGACTGCCTTGCGCGCGGAACACGAGGTCCGGGGCAAGCCCGATCAGGCTGTGCCGCCCCCGCACCGCACCACCCTCAACCGATTCCAGCAGGAAGTCGCCGCGGCCCGGTTCGATCAGCTTGAGCGCCGCCGCGACCGGCGTCTCAGTATCCGCGATCCGCCGCCGCCATATCAGCGCCGGCCGCCCCTGCGCGAGCGCCTGACGGGCGGCAGCGTTACGGATTGGAACCACCTTGGCCGGCGAGGCTGGCCTTCACACGGGCAATCGCATCGGGATTCCGACTGGCGTTCATCGCCTTCTTCACGGCCTCGGTGAATTGCTGAGCATATTCGCCGCCCACCACGCGGCCTAGGTCCTGGCGCGTCGCGGCGAGGACCTGCGGCATCTTGGCGGCGTCGCCCGGTGTGATCTGCTCCAGTTTCACGATCAGCCAGCCATTACCGGCCGGTGATTCCAGCATCTTGGCCGTTCCGCCCTTCATGCTGAACATCAGCGCCAGCACCGGATTGGGGCCGCGTGGATCCGCGTTCACCTGCGAACGGGCTGCTACCACCCGCTCAACCTTGCCGCCACGTGCGCCGGCATCGGCGAGCGCCTTGTCAATTGCCGTACCCTTGTTGATTGCGGCGAGCGCCTTGCTGGCCGCGGTACGGGCTGCACGGCGGGCGCGATCGGCGGCAAAGTCCTGCGCCACCTGATCACGCACGGCAGCGAGCGGGCGCGGTGCCGCGCGGACGATCCGGTCCAGCGCGACGATCGCGAAGCTGCCATCGGCCGCCGTTTGCACTACCTGAGGATCATCGCCTTCCTCGGACTGGAACGCGGTGGACAGGATTGGCAGCAGCGCGGGATCCGGCTGAGCCGCCGGCTTTTCCGGGTCGCCGCCCGTTGCCGTCAGCGCGGGTGTGGTCAGCGCCGTCAGCTTCTGATCGGCAACGAGTTCGGAGAAGTTGGCATTGTCGGCGATCGCATCCTCCAGACCGTCACGAATGGAGGCGAGGGCGTCTGCGGTCTTCTTCTGGGTCAGTTCCTCGACAATGGTCGGGCGCGCTTCGGCCAGAGACTTGCCGGCCACCTGCGCAACGGCATCCACCTTGCCGACCACGAAGCCGATCGGTCCGCGCACCGGGCCGATCACGCCGCCACGCTGCGCGCCGAACAGGGCCTCGGCGATAGCACCGGAGGTTGCCTTGGTCAGCGCCTGCTTGTCCTGGGCCTCAAGCCGGCGTGCCTCCAGGCCGGCGGCGCGTGCCGCGTCCGCCACGGAGGTGCCAGCACGAATCTTGTCCGCGAGTGCGGCGGCTGCCTTCTGATCAAGCACGGTAACGATCGAAACCGAGCGGGTCTCGCGGGCGGCCCAGCGCGCCTTGTCGCCGTTGAAGGCAGCGGCGACCTCCGCATCGGTCGGGATGGCGCGCGCCTTCACCGTTTCGGGCGTCACGATCGCGTAGCGGGCTACGCGGCGCTCTGGCAGCGAATATCGCGAAACGTTGCGCTTGTACCAATCCTGAATTTCCGCGTCGGTCGGCGCGCCGCCAGCAGTGAGGGCGGACGCCGGGATCAGTGCCACCTGACCCGCGCGACGCTCCAGCATCAGCGAGGCGAAGGGGAGGGCCAGCGACTGCGGAACCTGGCTGGCGCCCATCTGCGGGCGAAGCAGGAACTGCACCATGGTTTCGCGGGCGATATCGGCCTGCACCTGCGCATCGGTCAGGCGGTTGCGGGCCAGCACCTGCTCATAGATCGTCTGGTCGAACTTGCCGGTCGGCCCTTGAAGCGCGGGGATGTTGCGTAGTTCGCTGCCGACCAGGGCACGGCTTACCACCATGTCCTGATCTTCGCCGAATTCCTGCAGCGCGAGGCCGTTCAGCATCCGATCCAATACGCTTTCCACGCCGCCGGCGGCCAAAAGCTGGCTCATGTCGACGGAAGGATTGCGCTGCTGCGCACCGCGCAGTTCATCCTGCACCCGGCGCGTCAGATCGGTTTCGGAAACGCTCTCCCCACCGACCTTGGCGACGGTGGCGCCGCTGACCCCGGCGCTTTGCAGGCCAGTGATGTCGCCCAGCGCGAACGCCAGGGCGATGACGCCCAGCACGCCCATCGTGATGATGATGCCGAAGCGCGAATGAATGATACGTCGAAAGAACCCGAGCATGCAGCGCCAATCCGTTGAACGGCGCTCGCTTTAAGGGCGGCTCTTCGTTACCGCAACGGCGCAACCGACAAGGGGGAGAGAGCATGCGTCGCAAGTTCGTGGCTGGGAACTGGAAAATGAACGGCAATCTCGCGGCCCTGGCTGAGCTTGACGCCATCGCGAATTCGATCGACCCGCGTGTTGATGTTGCTGTCGCAGTGCCCGCCACCCTGATCCAACCCGCTGCGCAGCGTGCTGAATTTCGGATCGGTGCCGAGGATGTTCACGGCGCCGACAGCGGCCCGCACACCGGCTGCGTCTCCGCTGCGATGATCAAGGAGGCCGGCGCCGCTTTCTCCATCGTGGGTCATTCGGAACGCCGCCAAGCGCAGGGCGAGACGAATGCCGATGTGAAGGCAAAGGCGGAAGCCTGCCACCGCCATGGCCTGGACGCGATCCTGTGTGTGGGCGAGACGCTGGAGCAGCGGGAAGCCGGTGAAGCGGAAAAAGTCGTGACGGCGCAGGTTCTTGCGTCTCTTCCGGCGGACGCGGACGGGCAATGGCTGGCGATCGCCTACGAGCCAATCTGGGCGATCGGCACTGGAAAGGTCGCCACGGTTGAAGACGTGGAGGCGATGCACGCGGCCATCCGCGGTGCCTTGGTGGAGGCGCTCGGGGCGGACGGCGGCAGAGGCATTCGTCTGCTGTATGGCGGCTCGGTGACGGCGGAAAATGCAGCCGGCCTGCTCCACGCGGCGGAGGTTGATGGCGCGCTTGTGGGCGGCGCAAGCCTGACGGCGGCGAAGTTCGGCCCGATCATCACGGCGGCCATCAGCTGATCCAATCACAGGCTCAAGCATCGGATCGCTGAACGGAATACGGCGATCCGATGCCCGGGCTGGCTTCAGCCGATGAAGATGGCGCGCGACTTATCGGCGCAATCGCAACGTTGGGCATCTCAATCTCGACGACGAGGCCCGGTCGTGGCTCAGCGGCTCGCTGGTGGCTTCGATCCGACGGAAGGCCGCTCGTTGGCGTGACGAGCGAAGAACCACCACTGGCCGTCCTTCCACAGCCAGACGTTGGTGAAGCGGCGTTCCACGGCGCGCCCGCCGTCGGCGCGGCGCTTGCCCGCGACGCTGTTTGCCGAGGGTTGAACGATCTCCCGCCCGGCGACCACGCCGACGTTTCCGTCCAGCGAAGTGGTCTCCACGAAGCGGTCAAACCGATCGTGACCGATACCGCCGTCGCGCCACATGCTCACCGTTTTCTCTCGCGACCACATCTCCCCTTCCGGGGAGTTCACTTGAAACATCGGGTGCATCATCGCTGCCAGCGCATCGGCGTTGCGGGTACGAGCTGCCTCATGCTGCGCGGCATCGGCGCGGCGCAGGCTTGATTCATCCTGGGCAAACGCAGGACTGGCGGTAGCGAAGGAAAGGCAAAGCAGAAGATTTCGCATGGTTGCCTCCTGGCCCATTCGGCCGTCCGGCAACCTACCACGGCGCGAACCTCAGCCGTAGCGCTTCTTCAGCACGCCCCAGGCTGCCCGAAGGCCAAGTGCCTCGCCGCCTTTTGGCCGACCCGGCTTGGCGGCGGGGCGCCACGCGAAAGTATCGACATGAGCCCAGGCGATCTGCTTCGGGACGAAGCGGCGGAGGAACAATGCGGCGGTGACGGCACCGGCAAAGCCGCCATCCGGCGCATTGACCATGTCCGCGATGTCCGACTTCAACATGTCCTCATATCCGTCCCACAGCGGCAATTGCCACATCGGATCATGGGATGCCGCGGCCGCCTCCAGGAAATCCGCAGCCAGGCCATCGTCATTGGCAAAGACCGGCGGCAGATCCGGTCCGAGAGCGACGCGCGCCGCGCCGGTCAGGGTGGCATAGTCGAGGATCAGTTCCGGCGCACTTTCGGCCGCTTTGGTGAGCGCATCGGCCAGGATCAGGCGACCTTCGGCGTCGGTGTTGGTATTTTCCACGGTCAGCCCCTGCCGCGTGCGCAACACGTCCCCGGGACGGAAGGCATCGCCGGCAATCGCGTTTTCCACTGCCGGGATCAGGAGGTGCAGCCTCACCTTCAGCTTGGCGGCCATGACGAGGCTGGCCAGCGCGATCATGTGCGCGGCGCCGCCCATGTCCTTCTTCATCAGCCGCATGGCGGAGGACGGCTTGATATCGAGGCCGCCCGAATCGAAGCACACCCCTTTGCCGACCAGCGCGATCCGGGGATGCGCCGGATTGCCCCATTCAAGTTCGATCAGCCGCGGGGCACGGCTCTTCACTGCGGCCAGCCCCACGGCATGAATCATGGGATAGCCTTCGGCGAGTGCGTCACCCCTGATGCAGCTGAACGCAGCGCCATGCTTCTTCGCCAGCGCCTCTACCACTGCCTCGAGTTCGGCCGGGCCAAGGTCCGACGCGCCTGTGTCGACAAGATCACGGACCCACGCGGTCGCCTCGGCAAGGCGGACGATCTCTTCGATCCGCGCCGGTTCGCCGGACAGCAGCACGCGCGGGCCTTGTGGTTCGGTCGTGCGGTAGCGCGTGAATTTGTGTTGTGCGAGCGCCCACCCCAGCATGGCGGCCCCGGGCTCTCCCGCTGCAAGGCGATAGGTGCCCTCCGGCAGGCCATCGCCAAGGGATGCGATCCGCCAAGGCGAACTTTCCGCCTCGTTGCAGACCAGCAGCATCGACCAGTCCTCCGCCGTGTCACCGGGAAGAATGGCGCGGTTGCCGGCCTTTCCCGTCACCTTGCTGGCGGCAACGGCGGTTCGGCTGCGGGCGGGTTGCTGTGCCAGCCACTCGGCAAAATCATCCGGATGGACGACATGGATGAGGCGTGCTGGCTGGCCCAGATCGGGTGCGAGGAAGGAGCTGAAGTCGGTCATTGCAGCCTTTGTCTCTCCTCCGGGCAGATGGAGGATTTCGGAAGCACGAGTCTGTGTCGGCCTTCGGACATGCCCGTCCGCCCCGGAGCTCGCAAGCAGGCCCTGGCCGAATGGTTCCCTTGATCCACCGCGCATCCTACATCGGGCGCATGACGACACATTCGACTCGCATGCTCATCCTCGGGTCCGGCCCGGCTGGACTTTCCGCAGCCATCTATGGTGCGCGCGCCGGGATGAAGCCGATTCTGGTTCAGGGCATCCAACCCGGCGGTCAGCTGATGACCACGACCGACGTGGAAAACTATCCGGGCTTCGCGGATGTGATCCAGGGTCCGTGGTTGATGGAGCAGATGCAGAAGCAGGCCGAACATGTCGGCACGCAATTGATGTGGGACACCATCGTCGCCGTTGATCTGACGCGCCGGCCTTTCCGCCTCACCGGCGACAGCGGCGACGTTTACGAGGGCGACGTGCTGGTCGTGGCCACCGGCGCGCAGGCGAAGTGGCTGGGCCTGCCCAGCGAAGAGGCGATGAAGGGCAAGGGCGTTTCCGCCTGCGCGACGTGCGATGGCTTCTTCTATCGCGGGAAAAAGGTCGCGGTGATCGGCGGCGGCAATACCGCGGTCGAGGAAGCATTGTATCTGACCAACCATTCCGATGACGTGACGCTGATCCATCGCCGCGACAGCCTGCGTGCAGAAAGGATTTTGCAGGAACGGTTGTTTGCTCACCCGAACGTCACGGTTCTGTGGAACAAGGAAGTTCGGGAGTTCGTCGACGGCGGCGGCAATGCCGGGCTCGTCGCACTTGACCTGCGCGACACTGTGACGGGCGAGCATTCCCGACTGGACGTCGAGGGCGGTTTCGTCGCGATTGGCCACCACCCGGCAACCGAGTTGTTCCGTGGCCATCTGGAGCTTGATGAGGACCATTACATCAAGGTCGAGACCGGCTCCACGCGGACGAGCGTTCCCGGTGTTTTTGCGTGCGGCGACGTGATGGACAAGGTCTATCGTCAGGCCGTCACGGCAGCGGGTACCGGCTGCATGGCCGCGTTGGATGCGGAGCGCTTCCTGGCGGAAGCCGATTTCGAGAGGATGGCGGAGGCAGCCGAATAAATTCCCATTTCGTCGGGCCGGGCTTGTTCCGTTGACGCTGGTGTCGCAAACGCCAGAGTGCACAACGGTGCGCATCGTTGGGGATCGCGAGATGCCCGGCACGACAGACATCTGGGGGGTTGCTTGAAGCTGAAATTCGTACTGGCGCTTACCGCCGCCATTGCCGCGCCGCTTGCCGCACAAAATAAGCCCGAGACCAAGACTGAACGCGCGGATGATGCGGCGATCCCGCCGCCGGTCGTTTCTATCACCCGCCACAGCGGCACTTTCGGTGGCACGCGCATCAACTATCGTGCGACCGCCGGTGAAACGTACCTGAAGGACAAGGATGGCAAGCCGCTCGCTGCCATCACGTCTTACAGCTATATCAAGGAGGGGCCGGTCGATCCGAAACGGCCGGTGACCTTCCTGTGGAATGGCGGGCCAGGCTCCGGGTCGCTGTGGCTGCATATGGGCGCTTTCGGGCCCAAGCGCGTGGTAATTCCGTCGGACGCGCGCGACGATGGCGCGCCGCCCTATCCGATCGTCGACAATGTCGATTCGCTGCTGGACGTTACCGATATCGTCTTCATCGATCCGGTAGGCACCGGCTTCAGCCGCGCACTTGGGAAGACCGATCCGAAGGATTATTGGGGTGTTACCAAGGATGCCAAGTCCATGGCGGCCTTCATCCGGCTGTGGCTGAACGAGCATGGACGCTGGAACGCCCCGAAGTTCATCGGCGGTGAAAGCTACGGCACGACCCGGTCCGCCGCCGTCATCAACGAGCTTGAAGGAACCTACACCGATGTGTCGGTGAACGGAATCATCCTCATCTCTTCGATCCTGGATCTGAGCGCGGCGGCAGATACGCCGGGCAACGAGATCGGCTACATCACCAACCTGCCATCGATGGCGGCCACGGCCTGGTATCACAACAAGGTTGCCGATCGTCCGGCGACGGTGGAACAGTTCGTTGCAGAGGCGAAGGCGTTTGCCATCGGCCCATATGCCGCAGCCCTGCTGAAGGGGAATGCGCTAAGCGCCGAGGAACGGCAGGCGATCCTGCCGCAGCTCTCGCGCTACACCGGGGTGTCGCAGGACTATCTCGCGCGCGCCGATCTGCGGCTTGCGCCTGGTCGTTTCTACAAGGAGCTTTTGCGCGATCGTGGGCAGACGATCGGCCGTCTCGACACGCGATACCTGGGCAAGGATTACGACAATGCCGGTGAGGAGCCGGACAATGATCCGAGCTTCTACGCGATCGATGGTGCCTATACCGCGGCGATGAATGCTTATGCCCGCGAAACGCTGAAATATTCGCCGGACCTAACCTATGTGTCGATCGGCGGCGTTCGGGACTGGGACTGGCAGATCGGCGGCCCGCGCGGCGGGGCGGGATATGTCAACGTCGCGCCTTACATCGGCCGGGCCATGCGAGAGAACAGTGGGCTGCGCGTGTTCGTCGGCCAGGGCTATTACGACTTCGCAACGCCGTTCTTCGGCGCTGAATATTCGCTCAACCGGACGGGGATTCCGAACGACGGCCGGATCACCTGGCATTGGTACAATGCCGGCCACATGATGTACGTTCGCGATGAGGATTTGCGGAAGCTTTCCGCTGACGTGCGAGCCTTTATCAAAGCTCGCTAAGAACGGCTCGGATGGCGTGCTCCAGGGCCTCGCCATCCTCCGGCCGAGCGAAGCTGTGTGACCCGGTGGGAATGGTGACGGTGCGCGGGGCAATCCCCGCGCGCCGCGCTGCATCGGCATAGGCGACGGCGGTTCCATCGCGTTCGGCCAGGATGATCGTTGCGTCCCCGTGCCAATCCGTGATCGCCCGCATGGTGCGAGTGGTAAGATCCTCTTCGATCTCGGGGACGGCGAGCCTGTGCAATCCGGCGATGAGTTTGCGCGGCGAGAGGCCGCGTGTCGCAATCCGCTTCCAGGCGGAGGGGCTTCGCAGCTGAGAAAGATAGTGCGCCTTGATCGCGGCGCGCGGGGGAAGGGTCGCGCTGCCCTCCACGACCCAGGGGTTGGCCAGGATCACCGCGTCGCAGCCTGCTTCCCGACCCCACCAGGCGAGGCAGGTCGCGGCGTCGCAATTGCCGAAGCCGACCAGGCGCTTCACCTGTGGCGCGTTCGCCCGGAATATGGCGGCGGCGGCAAGAAGGTCCTCGCGCGCGCTTCCGAAACCGCCGTTCCGCCCACCCGAGTCGCCCACACCGCGACGGTCATAACGGAACACCGGCGTTCCCGTGGTTGCGAGGCGTCTCGCGAGAAGCGCCATGCCGCGATGGGCGCCAGCCCTGATCTCGTTCCCGCCGGTGACGATCAGCAAACCGGTCCCACCGATGGATTCGTCCAGCGTGCCGAGGAGCATTTCTTCGGCAACGGGAAAGGCGATGTGACGGCGAGCGGTCATCTACGGGTCATCCGCGACGCGGATCGATGACGAAGATCATCATCCGGGCTGAGCTTTGATCCAGGCGAAAAGATCGTCCGCGACAAGGCTTTGTAGAGCAGCGTCGGTACTTGGCTCGCTGACCCGCCATAGCGCCCGACCGGCCAGTTTCCGGTCCGCCGCCTTGGTGTCACTGTCGAGGCGCACCACCCGAAGCGGGCCGCTCGTCATGGGCTGCGCGGATGCCAGCGCCGCGAACATCTCGTCCGACACTATGTTGCCTGCCACGTCGGCGCTGCCGGCCAATGCTCGCACACGCGTCAGTTCGCGGACCAAGCCCTCTCCTGTCTGGGGTGACAGATACCAGCGCGAGGCAGCATCAGCGTCACCGTCGACCAACGCACCGCTGCGCCAGGCACAAATATGCACCGGATTTCTCACGTGGCGGCAGGCGGCCGCAAACGCGTCTCTCCAGGTCTGGAGGGTGGCATCTTTCGTTTCGATGGGGCTTTCACCGGTGCCCGGAAGGTCCGCGAGCGCAGCGCCGATCCCGCGTGCCGCCAATTGTCGAAGCACGTCGACCAAAGCGGCGCGAGTCCGGTTGCCTTCTTCGAACAGCGGCAATGCGGCCATGACGCGCGGCCCGCTTTCCGGGCCGAAGCAGAGCATCATTTCGCGTCCGCCGGCCCAATCATAATGATCGATGCGCGGGCCGGGCGCGCCCGCCATGGCTCAGACCAGCGACTTGCTGGCGGCGAAGGTGGTGAGAGCGCCGAAGGTCTCGAGCATATCCCCGTCGACCTCATCATCATCGATGACGATCCCGAGCCGATCTTCGATCTCGGTCAGAACGCCGGCGACCGCCATGGAGTCGAGTTCCGGAAGCGCACCGAACAACGGCGTCGAATCATCAAAGGCCGAGACACGCTCGTCAGACAGGGCAAGTACGTCCTTGAGCACGGCGCGAACGGTTGCGTCGACTTCGGGTTTGCCTTCCGGAATCACCTGCGTCCCCTCAAAATTCTTAAGTGCCGTTAAGCCGGGGGGATGAAATCCGCAACGCCCCGGCGCTATGACAGGCTGATGGTTGCGGTTGATGAGACGCCCCGGCGAATAGATCATGTCCTGCTGGGCGACGGCAGTGCCCCGGCGCTGGTCGATCGTGCGGGCGTGCTGACCTTTGCCGATGCCGAGGAGCAGGTCGGCAGGCTGGCGGGCTGGCTGGCAGGACAGCGGCTTGCAGGACAGGGGCTGGCGGCTGGCGACCGGGTGGCCACCTGGCTTCCGAAAACGAGGGAGGCTTGCCTGATGCCGCTGGCGGCGGCGCGGGCAGGGCTGATCCATGTTCCCATCAACCCTTTGTTGAAGCGGGCTCAAGTCGCCCATATCCTGGCAGACAGCGGGGCGCGGTTGCTTCTGACCCAGCCTGCACGCGCAGCCACGCTGGAGCCGCAGGACGTAGCGCAGGTGGCCGTTCACCATGCCGCCGGGGTTGGAGACAATCTTCCGCGATCAGGGGGCGACACGAGCGCTCTTGCCGCCATTCTCTACACGTCGGGGTCCACCGGGCGGCCGAAGGGCGTCATGCTCAGCCATGCGAACCTTTGGCTCGGAGCGAACAGTGTCGCGCATTATCTGCGCCTTGCAGCCGATGATGTTGTTCTGGGCGTATTGCCGCTTAGCTTCGACTATGGTCAGAACCAATTGTTGTCCACTTGGCTCGCGGGCGCATCGGTTGCGCCGCTGGATTATTTGACGCCGCGCGACGTGGTGAAAGCGGTGGAGCGCGTGGGCGCGACAACGCTTGCCGGCGTGCCGCCGCTGTGGGTGCAACTGCTCGAAACGGACTGGCCCGACGCGGCCGCTAACCGGCTGCGCCGCCTTACGAATTCGGGCGGCGCGCTGACCATTCGCATGGTTCGCGCCTTGCGGCAGCGGTTCCCTGAAGCGGATTTATATCCAATGTACGGCCTTACCGAAGCCTTCCGGTCAACGTTCCTCGATCCGGCCCTGGTCGACTTCCACCCGGAGTCGATCGGACAGGAAATCCCGCATGCCGAGGTGATGATCGTTGACGCGACCGGTGCGCGAGCGGCGGTGGGCGAGCCAGGCGAACTGGTCCATGCAGGGCCGCTGGTGGCGCAGGGCTATTGGCAGGATCCGGAGCGTACGGCGCAGCGGTTTCGGCCTGCTCCGGCCTTTTCACGCTACGGGGGGACCGCTGTCTGGTCCGGCGACAGTGCGATCCTGGAGAAAAACGGCCTGCTGCGTTTCGTCGGGCGAGACGATGAGATGATCAAGTCAGCGGGCAATCGGATCAGCCCCGGGGAACTCGAGGAAGCGGTGATGGCGGGCGGCGAGGCGGCGGAAGCGGTCGCGGTCGGCGTGCCGGATACGCGTCTGGGCCAAGCCATCGTGCTGGTGCTGCGAGGGGATCAATCGCGGGAAAGCAACCTGCGCGATCGATTGCGGCGCGACCTGCCGAATTTCATGCAGCCTGCCCGGTTCCACTGGCTCGAGACGTTGCCGCGCAATGCCAACGGCAAGCTGGACCGAGCGGCCATTCGCGCCTTTGTTCACGACCAAAATGGCGAGCGGACGACACTGGCGCAGGACCCAAAAGAATGAGCAAGCCGTTCGGCCCCTTGCCGCCGGAGTTCGCCACGCAGACTGGCGAGCTGATCATCGGCGGGCGTGCTGCGAGCGCTTGGGTCGCCGAGTTCGGCTCGCCGTTATTCGTCTATGATCCGGCGATCGTGGCGGCGCGGGTCGATGCGTTCCGCGCGGCGTTCCCGGCAGTCGACCTTCATTATGCCATCAAGGCAAACCCGCATCCCGGATTGCTGGAGGTGGTTGCGCCTCTGGTCGACGGACTTGATGTCGCGTCCGCGGGCGAATTGCAGAAGGCATGTGCGGTTAAGCCCGCTCACGCGATCAGCTTTGCGGGGCCAGGCAAGCGCGATGCTGAGCTGGAGGCAGCCATTGCTGGCGGCGCCACGCTGAATGTTGAATCTGAGGGCGAAGCGGCTCGCGCGATCATCATCGGCGACCGGTTGGGCATTGCGCCGCGACTGGCGGTGAGGGTCAATCCCGACATGGAGCTCAAAGGCTCCGGCATGAAGATGGGTGGGCGACCGTCACCCTTTGGCGTCGATGCCGAGCGCGCGGCCGCGCTGGTCAAGGAGGTCGTTCGCGCCGGTGCCGATTGGCGGGGATTCCACATCTTCGCCGGAAGCCAGGCGTTGGACAGCCAGGCGTTGATCGAGACGCAGGCGGCAACGTTGATGCTGGCCGAGCGCCTGAGCGTTGAAGCCGGACACCGGCCACCTTCGGTCAATCTGGGCGGCGGGTTCGGCGTGCCCTATTTCGCGGGCGACATGCCGATCGATCTTCATGCGATTGGCAATGCACTGGCGGAGAACATCAGTGTCTCATCGCTTGCTTCGGCCGGTACGTCGTTTGCCATCGAACTGGGGCGGTGGCTGGTTGCTGAATCCGGTGTCTACCTGACGCGCATCGTGGATCGGAAGGATAGCCGCGGCGAAACTTTCCTGATCGTCGACGGTGGCCTTCACCATCAACTGGCTGCCAGCGGGAATTTCGGCACGGTCGTGCGCCGGAACTATCCGGTTGCGGTTGCCCAGCGGCTGGGAGCGGCAGCGCAGGATGAGGTGTCGGTGGTCGGATGCTTGTGCACCCCGCTCGACCGGCTGGCAGATCGCGTGGCCCTGCCAACGGCAGACGTAGGCGATGTGATCGCGATCTTTCTGGCGGGGGCGTATGGCGCAACGGCCAGCCCCAGTGCCTTTTTGGGACACCCGTCCCCCACCGAGGTGGTTGTTCGGCGCTCCTAACGCTATCTTCACCTCTTACTTTCAAGAGGAAGTTGGCAGAAACCGGTAGGGGATAACCCTCCCTGTACCGATGGTTTGCGCCTGACGGAGGTGATTTGATGCGCGTATCGCGAGGGTACATTTCCTTGCCTGCAGCCCTGCTCGCTATGACGATGCTGGCCGGATGCGCGAGCATCGCGAGCAACCGACCGGAATTGCCGCCAGCGGCGTTCGTCGCTCAGCGCGAACAGCCGGGTGACGAATATATCATCGGCCCGCTCGATTCTCTCCAGGTCTTCGTGTGGCGTAATCCGGAACTGTCCGCGAAGGTGCAGGTGCGGCCGGACGGGCGCATTACGACCCCGCTCGTCAACGACATGCCCGCCGTCGGCAAGACACCGGCGATGCTCGCGGACGACATGAAGCTCGCGCTGCGGGAATATATCAAGGACCCGATCGTCAGCGTCATCGTGGACAGCTTCTCCGGCACGTACAGCCAGCAGGTGCGCATCGTCGGCGCGACCGAGAAGCCGGCAGCGCTGCCCTATCGCGCGAACATGACCCTGCTTGATGCGATGATCGCCGTCGGGGGATTGAACGAATATGCAGCCGGGAACCGCGCGCGCCTGATCCGATATGATCGCGCCACCGGCAAACAGGCTGAATATCAGCTCAACATCAATCGCTTGCTCAAGGACGGCGACTCGAAGGCGAACGTTCGGCTGGAACCGGGTGATGTGATCATCATCCCCGAGAGCATGTTCTGAAGGCGCGCTGGTGACCGGGCTGTACGAAGAGGTCAGAATCGCGGTTCATGCCGTGTGGACCCGGCGCTGGTTGGCGCTCGGCGTCGCCTGGGCCATTTGCCTGCTTGGCTGGCTGGCCGTCAGCCAGATCCCCAGCCGATATGAAAGCCGCGCGCGCGTGTTCGTGCAGATGCGATCGGTCCTGCCGTCTGTTGGCGATGCCAGCGCGATGGGCGATCAGCAGCGTGACATCGATACCGTTCGCCAGACGCTCACCTCTTCGGTGAACCTGCAAAAGGTTGTCCGCGGCACCGATCTGGCGAAGACCGCCTCCACCGATCAGGAGGTCGCCGACCGGGCGGCGGGCCTGCAGAATGCGATCAAGATCACCGCGCAGCAGGACAATCTCTTCGAGATCGTCAGCACGGCGGCCACGCCGAAGCTCGCCTCCAGCATCACGCAGAAGCTGATCGACATCTTCGTCGAGACGAACCTGTCGGACGATCGCGCGCAGAGCACCCAGACGCTCCAGTTCCTGGACGGGCAGTTGCAGTCGCTGGGCGCCAAGCTGCAGGATGCGGAGGCGAAGAGGGCCGATTTCCAGAATCGCTATCTTGGATCGCTACCCGGCACCGGATCAGTCAGCGACCGGATCGGCGCGGCCCGTGCGCAGATGAGCCAGGTGGACGGGGATCTGGCGGCGGCAAGCTCCAGCCTGTCAGCGCTGCAGGGGCAGCTTGCGGGAACGCCGCAAAGCATCGCTGGCGCGGCTGGCACGGTGGGCGTTGGGCCAGCGCGAGCCCGGCTGGCGGCGATCCAGGGGCAGCTCGCCGACGCGCGCGGCCGAGGATATACGGACAATCACCCCGACGTGATCGCCCTCAAGGCGCAGCTGACCCAGGCGCAGGCCGCGGTGCGAAGCGAGCCCTCGGGTGCAGCTTCCGGCGGCGTGCCCAATCCCGCCTATCTTTCGCTGCAGTCGATGCTGGCCGACCGGCAGGCGAATGTCGCGGCGCTGCGGATGCGCAAGCAGCAGCTCCAGGCCGATCTCGACACGTTGACGGCCAAGCTGTCGGAGGACCCGGAGGTGGCCGCGCAGCAGGGCGAGATCGAGCGCAATTATACGGTGCTGAAGGATCAATATGACCGCCTTCTCGCGCAGCGTGAGCAGGTGAACTTGCGCAGCCAGGCGCAGTCGCAGACCGACGCGGTCAAGTTCAGCGTGATCGATCCGCCAACGCAGCCGCGCACACCCTCTGCGCCCAACCGGCCGCTGTTGCTGACCGGCGTGCTGATCGCCGGGATCCTCGGTGGCATCGGAAGCGCCTTCGCCATCTCCAAAGTCCAGGCGACCTTTCCGACCGCCCAGCGGCTCGAAAAAATGTCCGGGATGCCGGTCATCGGCTCCATCGGTGAAATGCTGACGCGTCAGCAAGCGGAGCTGCGGCAGAAGCAATTGAAAGTGTTCATCGGTGGGGTAGGGGCGCTCGCCCTTGGCTATGTGGCGCTGCTTGGCGTCGAAATGCTTCAGCGGGGTCTTGCAGCATGACGAACGCCGACAAGAAGCATGATGAGTCGCTCATCGAGCGTGCGGCTCGGGTCTATGACTTCGGGGCGCACCTGCGACGGCGGGACGCGCCCGATACGGCGCAGGTTTCCGCTCCCGAGATCGCGGAATCCGCACCAGTCGTACAGGCCATGGCAGATGCTCCGGAGCAGCAGATCGACGGCATGGCGGCGGATACAGCCCCGGTGCCTCCTGCAGAAGATTTCGGTCGTACGGAGAGCGAGGCGGCGGCAGATGATCCTGCGTTCGACCTGATCGCGGCTGCGCCGCCGGCGCCGGAAGGCGCGGAAACGCTGTCGCGCGAAGCCGCCGCGACCCTGATGGCGATCCCATCGGAGTTGCGGGCTGGCGCGGAGCCCGAAGAAGATCCGGTGCTCTTCCTTGACGGGATCGCGCATGTTGATCGGGCCATGCTGGCGGAAAAGGGCATGCTGGTTCCCGGCGCGCCGATCGGTGCGCTCGCGGAAGAATTCCGCCTGGTGAAGCGTCAGCTTCTTCTGGGCGCCCGCGCGCTCGCGTCCGGGCCTGCAGGCGAGCGTTCCCGGACCATTCTCGTCGGGTCCGCAAAGCCGGGCGAGGGTAAGACCTTCTGCGCGATCAATCTTGCGATCAGTCTGGCGGCAGAGCGCGACGTCGAGGTGCTGCTGATCGACGGCGATTTCGCGAAGCCGAACGTCATGGCGACGCTGGGCCTGGACGATTCTACCGGCTTTCTCGACATACTTGCCGATCGGAGCCTTGATCCCGAACAATTCGTGGTGCGCACCGACGTGCCGCAATTGTCACTTCTCCCGGCGGGCAAACGCAGCCACTCGGATACCGAGTTGCTCGCGAGCGCGCGTACGCGGGAGGTGGTGGAGCGCCTGCTGGCGAACGATCCGCGCCGCATCATCGTCTTCGACACGCCGCCCGCGCTCGCCGCGTCGCCCGCATCTGTCCTGGCGCTGCTTGTCGGACAGGTGATGCTGGTCGTGCGGGCGGACCGGACGACCGAGGCGGAGATCCGTGAGGCGGTCAATCTTTTGGACGGTTGCGAGCAGATCAGCCTGGTCCTGAATTCACGATCCTACGAGCCCGGCCGCGGCCGGTTCGGAAGCTATTACGGTTAGGAAGGCAGCGTGCTGAGGCTTCAAGAGAGGGCACTGGGTTGCAGCGTCACGTTGGTGATGCTTCTTGCTGCGACCAGCGTCCAGGCACGCGATCGCTACGTCGCACCTTATATCGAGGTTGCGCAGGTTCTCGACGTGGGTCTCAGCAACGACGAGGTGCTGACCTATTCGCAGGTGGCGGTGGGCATCGATGCCGGGATCAGCGGGCGGCGTGTCGAAGGGCAGGTAAGCTACCGCTACGAGCGCCGGATCCAGTGGGACGACCGCATCGCCGACGACAATGTGCATACCGGCCTGGCTCGCGCATCAGCAACGCTTGCGCCGGGATTTACGGTTGAAGGTGGTGCCGTCGCGACCCGAGCGCGGGCCGACATTCGGGGGACGGCGCCGGGCAGCTTCGTTGGCAATGTCGACAATGTGACCCAGGTATATTCGGTCTACGCCGGCCCCAGTCTCACCACCAGGGCGGGGCCGGTGGAGATCGCCGCCGCGGCGTTCGGCGGCTACACCAAGGTAGAAGCGCCGGTGTCGACGGGCTTGGCAGCCGGCCAGCAGCGGCTCGACTATTTCGACGATTCGAAGAGCGTGCTGGCCCAGGCATCCGCTGGCGTGCCGGTGGGCGCCGTGCTGCCCGTGGGGGTAACGGTCAGCGGCGCGTATGAGCGTGAGGAAGCTGGGCAGTTAGATCAGACGTACGAGGGTTTTTACGCGCGCGGCGACGTGACCATGCCGGTGAGCCGCACTGTCGCTCTGCGCGCAGGTGCGGGATACGAAAAAATCACGGCTTCCCAGCGCGATGCGCTGCTTGATGCCAGCGGCAACCCGGTGGTGGACGATAACGGACGGTTCGTCACCGACCCTGCCTCGCCGGAACGGATCGCCTACAATACGGACGGACTGATTTATGACGCAGGCGTCATCTGGCGTCCGAGTCCGCGCTTCGAACTGCAGGCAAACGCCGGCTACCGCTATGGCGGCGAGACCTATTTTGGTTCGCTGAACTGGCAGTTCGCCCGTGACAGTGGGCTGCAGATCGTCGTCTATGACGGAATCGAAACGTTCGGGCGGCAGCTGCGCGATGGTCTCCGCACCTTGCCAACCGCGTTCCAGGGTACGGCCAACCCCTTCGGGCAACAGTTCAACGGCTGCATTTTCGGCGGCAATCCTGGGGCTGGCGGGGCCGATGCCGGGGGATGCCTGAACAACGTCTTTCAGTCGATCTCGACCGCAAGCTACAGAGCGCGCGGCGTCGACGGGGTCATTTCCGCGACGCGTGGGCGCACCGCTTATGGTCTGGGCCTTGGATATGCCAATCGGCGGCTGAACACGCCGGATGTCGCGCCCGGCACCGTCGCCCTCGGCGTCACCGACGAGAGCTATTACGCTCAGCTGTTCTGGTCGCGGGCGTTGAGCCGGGTGTCGCAAGTCGACGCCAACCTCTTCGCGAATTACTATGATAGCGGTCTGCCGCTGGCCAATGGCGTGTTCAATCTTGGCGCGACCGGCACTTATTCCCACCAATTCGGCCGTTTGGGCACCGTCGCGTCGCTCGGCCTTTATACCTTCGATCAAGAAGGTTTTGATAGCCAATGGTCGGCGCAGGCGCTGCTTGGCGCGCGTTACACGTTCTAACCGGACAGCAATCTAAGGGGTCGCCCGGCATGTATGAGGAACATTTTGGCCTGACCGAACGGCCGTTCCAGCTGACGCCCGATCCGCGTTACTGGTTCGATTCGGCCACGCATCGGAAGGCAATGGCCTATCTCGGCTATGGTCTGGCCCAGGGCGAAGGCTTTATCGTCATCACTGGTGACATCGGCGCGGGCAAGACGACGCTGGTGGGCCATGTCACAGCCCAGATCGATCCGGCGAACCTCAACGTCATCACCATCGTTTCGACCGCGATCGAGGGCGACGACCTGCTGCGGGTCGTCGCAACCGGGCTGAACATCGAGCCGGCGGGTCGATCCAAGGCGGAGTTGCTGACGCTGGTGGAGCGCGGACTTCACGCCGTCGCGCGGACGGGGCGCCGTACCCTGCTGATCGTGGATGAGGCGCAGGCGCTGCCCGTGTCGGCGTTGGAAGAGCTGCGCATGCTTTCCAACTTTCAGGCGGGCGGGCGAGCGCTGCTGCAAATATTCCTTCTCGGCCAGCCGGAGTTTCGCGAACGGCTGAACGGATCGGACAGGCTGGAGCAGCTGCGCCAGCGCGTGATCGCCATTCATCATCTGGAGCCGATGGGACCCGATGAAGTGGCGAGCTACGTCACGCACCGGCTCGGCATCGCCGGGTGGCAGGGCGAACCGAGCTTCGCGGACAATGTCTTCCCTGTCCTGCACCGCGCGAGCGGCGGCGTTCCGCGTCGCCTGAACCAACTGATGGGGCGGGTGCTGCTACATGCCGCCATCACCGATGCCAAGGTGATCGACGCTGCGCTGGTCAACGCCGTGCGGGCGGACGCAGCCAAGGATCTGCCCAGCGCCTCCGCCATCACGCCGACGGTGCGCGCCGTGCCGAAGGCTGCACCGGAACCGTCGCGTTCCATGGAGGGCGGTTCGCCGGCCGGATCCGATCCCGAACTGCTCGGTCGCATCGCTCGGCTCGAGCAGCAGGTGAAGGAGCAGGATGCCGCGCTTCGCCGCATGCTGACGCTGCTGGTCGACTGGGTGGAAAGCGACGCACCGGCACCGCGCGGCAGCCTGGAGGCGGTGCGCGGCGCTGCGGCCTGATGACCGTTCCCGGTAGCGAAAATGCCGCAAACGCGGCGCGGATCATCAATGGCATGTCGGTCGACGTGGAGGAATGGTTCCAGGTCGGCGCGTTCGAGAACACGATCGACAAGCAGTCGTGGGACGATCTGCAAAGCCGGGTCGTCACCAATACCAGCGCCGTACTGGATCTGTTCGCCGAACGCGGCGTGACCGCGACATTTTTCACGCTGGGCTGGGTGGCCCACAGACACCCTGCGCTGATCCGCCGGATCGTGGGCGCGGGTCATGAAATTGCGAGCCATGGCTGGGATCATCAGCGCGTCTTCACCATGAGCGCGGCAGAGTTTCGCGCCGATCTCCGCCGTGCGCGCGCCGCCCTGGAGGATGCGGGCGGCGTTGCCGTCACCGGATATCGCGCGCCGAGTTTCTCGATCGATTCGCGAACCCCCTGGGCGCACGCGGTTCTTGCCGAAGAGGGGTATCTTTACTCCTCCAGCGTCGCGCCCGTCGCTCATGATCATTACGGATGGCGCGAAAGCCCGCGATTCGCGTGGCAGCCGCTATCCGACAGCGACATGATCGAATTGCCCGTGTCGGTTGCCGAGCTTGGACGGCGGCGGATGGCGGTGGGTGGCGGATTCTTTCGCCTGCTGCCCGCGGCACTGACCGATCTCGCGGTGCGCCAGGCGAATGGCGCGGGCCATGGCGGCATGTTCTATTTTCATCCCTGGGAGGTGGATCCCGACCAGCCACGGGTCACCAACGCGCCGATGCGGTCCCGGCTGCGGCATTACAGCCGGTTGGGGGCGATGAGCGGCAAGCTGCGCGGCCTGTTGAAGCGACATAGCTGGGGCCGGGTCGATGCGGTGGCAATGCAGGAGCGGCGCGGGTGAAGACGCCTGCCGCTACGGGCGGAGAAGTGGTCGTTCGTGAAGCAGTGGCGGAGGACGCTCGCATCGATGCGTTCGTTGCCAATCATCCCGAAGCCACGCCCTTTCACCTGACCGCATGGACACGCGCGGTGGAGCGTGGCTGTGGGCCGCGGGGGCGCTCTCTGGTGGCGGAGCGTGCCGGCGACATCGTCGGTTATCTGCCGCTTAGCGAGATGCGTTCGCCCCTCTTCGGCGCGGCGCTTGTTTCGGCCGGGTTCGCGGTGGATGGCGGCGTGCTGGGCGAAGGGGTCGAGCCGCTGGCGGCCGCGGCGCGCGCGATCGGCTATCCCGCAGTGGAATTGCGCGGCGGACCGGTGCCTGCTGGCTGGACCGTGGATGAAGACACCTATCTCGGCTTTGTCCGGCCGCTGGCGGAGGACGAGGGTGCCGAGCTTCTCGCCGTCCCGCGCAAGCAGCGGGCCGAGGTGCGCAAGGCCCTGTCCGCCGATCTGGAGGTCGTGACCGGGGGGCTGGCCCTGGCCGACGAGCATTACCGCGTCTATGCGGAATCCGTCCGGAACCTGGGAACGCCGGTCTTTCCGCGATCGCTGTTCCGATCGGTATTGGAGATGATGGACGCGGATATTCTGACGGTGCGGCACCAGGGTCGTGCGGTCGCGAGCGTCCTCAGTCTTTATTTCGGGGGAACGGTGTTTCCTTATTGGGGGGGCGGCGTTGCGGCCGCGCGTCACCTGCGCGCCAACGATCGGATGTACTTCGCGCTGATGACGCACGCACGCGGACGAGGCTGCACACACTTCGATTTCGGGCGATCAAAGACGGGCACGGGGCCAGCCGCATTCAAGAAGAACTGGGGCTTTCTGGGCACGCCGCTGCGCTACGCCAAATGGTCTGACGGACCTGTGCGCGAGGTCAATCCGCAGAACCCCAAATATGCGATGATGGTGCGTAGCTGGAAGAAGCTGCCGTTGCCGGTCGCCAACCTTGTCGGTCCATGGATCAGCCGAGGGCTGGGCTGACGTGGATATCCTGTTTCTGGCGCATCGTGCGCCATTTCCGCCAGATCGCGGAGACCGGATCCGCAGTTTCAATGTGCTCAAATATCTGGCGGTGCGGGCCCGCATTCATTTGATCTCGTTCGTCGATGATGATGCGGCGGTGACGGACGAGCATCGCGCGATGGTCCAAACCTGCACATTGGTGAGGCGCAGCAAGCCCCAGCTTCGTGCCGCGGCGGAAGCGCTGGCGCTGCGGAAGCCAGTGTCGCTGACCGCGTTCGCCGATCGGCGCGTGAGCGAGGCGGTGACGCATGTTCTGTCCCGCCATCCGATCGATGCGATGTACGTCTTCTCCGGGCAGATGGCGCAATATGCTCCGGTGCCCGGACCCAGTATCGTGATGGACTTCGTTGATCTGGATTCGGCCAAGTTCGCCGCCTATGCCGAGGATGCGAGCGGACCGATGCGCTGGATGATGCGGCGCGAGGCACGGCTGCTGGGCGCGTATGAGCGGGCAGTGAGTGCGCGGGCGTCTGCCTCTCTGTTTGTCAGCGCGCCGGAGGCAGCGCTGTTGCCGGGAAGTCGCGTGCTGGAGAACGGCATCGATACCGTCCATTATGATCCCGGCGTCGCAGCTCCGGTTCAATGTGCACGGCCGTTGATCGTCTTCACCGGCCAGATGGATTACCGGCCGAACGTGGATGCGGTGAGCTGGTTCGCGCAATCGGTGCTGCCGCTGTTGCCGAACGCTCATTTCGCGATTGTCGGGCGAGCGCCGACAGCGGCGGTCCGCGCTTTGGCGGGTGCGCAAGTGACGGTCACGGGAGAGGTCGCGGATGTTCGCGGCTGGCTTGCGGCGGCGGATGTGGTGGTCGCCCCGCTGCACCTGGCCCGCGGCGTGCAGAACAAGGTTCTGGAGGCCATGGCCATGGCCCGGCCGGTGGTCGCCAGCCACGCCGCTGCTGAGGGGATCGACCATGCCGGGACGATCCGGATCGCGGCGGGCGCGAAGGAATTCGCAGACTGCGTTGCGGCGCTCCTTCACGATCCGGCGGGTGCGATGGCCCTTGGCGCAGCGGCCCGGCAACAGGTGATCAAGCGTTACGCTTGGGAGGCGCGGCTTGCTTCGCTGGACGCCATGCTGGGCCTGTGCCTGGCGGATCGCGCCCAGTGACGCCTGCGGTGCAGCTCCGAAGCGCTGACGAGGTCGCCGCCGGATGGCGCGTTCATCTGGCCGCGCTTGGCGCTTCATGCTTGTGCGTCCTGGCGCTGTTCCACCGTGACGTCGCCGATCTGGTTCGGATGTGGTGGACCAGCACGACATACGGTCATTGCCTCTTCATCCTGCCGGTGGTCGGCTGGCTGGTGTGGATACGGCGGCGCGAACTCGGCGCGATGAACCCCGCTGCCTGGTGGCCGGGGCTTGCCGTGGTTGCGGCGGGCGGGTTCGGGTGGTTGCTGGGCGAAGCGGCCGGCGTGGCGGGTGCGCGGCACTTCGGCGTGCTGATCGTCTTGCAGGGCAGCGTGGTGGCAATCCTGGGGCCGCATGTTGCGCGCGCGCTGCTATTTCCGCTGTCTTACGCGTTCTTTGCGGTGCCGTTCGGCGCCTGGCTGGAGCCCCCGCTACAGCAGGTGACGGTGGCGATGGTCATGCCGCTGCTCCACCTCGCCGGCGTGCCAGCAGCGGTGGAAGGCGTGCTGATCCATGCCGGGCCCTATTATTTCGAGGTTGCCGAGGCATGTTCCGGCTCCAAGTTCGTGCTGTCGATGCTGGCCTTTGGTGCGCTGGTGGCCAACACCTGTTTCCGCTCATGGCGACGACGGGGGATCTTTCTGGCGGCTGCCCTTGTGGTGCCGATACTCGCCAATGGCATACGCGCGTTCGGCACCATCTGGGCGGCGCAATTTCTAGGACTGGAAGCGGCGACCGGCTTTGATCACCTCGTTTATGGCTGGCTGTTCTTCGCCTTGGTTATGGCGGCGGTGATGGCGGTTGCGTGGCGGTGGTTTGATCGCGCGCCTGATGACGCGGCATGCGATCCCGCCCGCTTTTCCGCCCCGCGGCAGCATCGCACCGGGCCGATAAACGCAGCCTTGCTGTGCATCGTGACGGCGGCGTTGTTCGTCTCTTGGGCGGCGGCGATCGGGGGGCGTGTGCAGTCTTTGCCGCAGCAGCTTCAACTGCCAGCGGTGCCCGGTTGGAGCCGTGCGCCGCTCAGCACGCGCGCGCCATGGGCGCCTTTTTATCCGAGCGCGGATCACCGGCTGATCGGACGCTATGTCAATGATCGAGGCGACGCAGTGGACCTCGCCGTTGCCGTCTTTGCGCGGCAGGAGGAGGGAAGGGAAGTGATCTCCTATGGCACGGGCGTGCTGCGGGAGGGCGACCGCTGGGTGCGGGTGGCATCTTTGCCGGCGATTGACGGGGGAACGGCGATGCGGATCACGGCGCCTGGGCCGGTGCAGCGGGTCGTGGTGACCTGGTATCGCGTGGACGGGACGGTGACGAGCGCCCCGGTCAGGGTCAAGCTGGCGACGCTGAAGGCGCGGCTGCTCGGCGGGGAGCCGGGGGCGGTGGCGCTGCATCTCTCCGCCGAAGAGCGGCCGGGCCATGATGCGAGGACGGCGGTGGCACGGTTCCGGGCGGACCTCGGCGCGCTGGACCGCGTATCAGCCGAGATCATGCGCTGATGTGCGGGCTGGCCGGCCTTTACTATCCCGAGACGCCCAAGCCGGTGGATCCGGCACGCATCCGCGCGATGACGGAGGCGATGGCGGCGCGCGGTCCGGACGGAGAGGGGGTCTGGACGGCGCCGGGGGTCGGGCTTGGGCATCGGCGGCTGTCGATCATCGATGTGGAGGGTTCCCCCCAGCCGATGCATGACGAGACGGGCGCGTGCTCCGTGCTCTTCAATGGCTGCATCTACAATTATCGCGAACTACGGACCGAACTCGGCGCAAAAGGCTGGGTCTTTCGGACAAACGGCGACACGGAGGTGCTGCTTGCCGCCTGGGCTGCCTGGGGGCCGGGGATGCTGGAACGGCTGAACGGCATGTTCGCCTTCGTCATCCATGATGCCCGCACTCAGCAGCTGTTCATGGCGCGCGACCGGATGGGCGTAAAGCCGCTGCACTATGCGCGGTTGGCCGATGGAGCTTTGGCTTTCTCTTCCGAGCTCAAGGGCCTGCTGGCACATCCTCTGATGCGGCGAGTGCCGGATCTGCGCGCGATCGAGGATTATCTGGCGTTCGGCTATGTGCCGGACGATGCCTGCATCGTGGCGGGGGTGAGCAAGCTGCCGGCCGGCCATTACCTCCTGGTGCAGCGCGGCAAGCCGGTGCCGGCGCCGGTGAAATGGTGGGACGTGTCCTTCGCCGACCGGGCAAAAGGCTCCGCCAAGTCATTGGAAGAAGAGCTGATCGCCCATATGCGCGAAGCCGTGCGGTCGCGATTGGTGGCCGATGTGCCGCTTGGTGCCTTCTTGTCCGGCGGCGTCGACAGTTCCGCCGTGGTCGCGCTGATGGCGGAGGCGAGCCCGCAGGCGGTGCGCACCTGCACGATCGGTTTCGTGGAAGCCGATCATGACGAACGGGCCTATGCCGCAGCGGTCGCGGAGCGGTTCCGGACGGATCATGACACGCGCGTGGTGGATGCGGAGAATTTCGGCCTCCTCGATCGCGTGGTCGCCGCTTTCGACGAACCGTTTGCCGATGCATCGGCGCTGGCCACCTATCAGGTCTGCGCGCTCGCTCGCGAAAAGGTGACGGTGGCGCTGTCGGGCGATGGCGCGGACGAGATCATGGCCGGCTATCGTCGGTACCGCTTCCAGGCGGCGGAGGAGCGGGTGCGCGCGCTGTTGCCGGCACGGTTCCGCAGCCAGGTGTTCGGCACGCTGGGCGGCCTTTATCCCAAGGCGGACTGGGCGCCGCGCCCGCTGCGGGCGAAGACAACGCTGCTGGCGCTCGCCGACGATGGCGCGGAGGCCTATGCCCGGTCGGTCGGTGTGACCACGCCCGCGCTGCGCGCACGGCTGTTCAACGATGCCGCTCGGCGCGCGCTGAACGGGCATCGCGCCGAGGACCGCTATGTTGCGGCGATGCGCGATGCGCCGGCGCGCGATCCGATCGATCGGGCACAATATGCCGACATGAAGATCTGGCTGCCCGGCGACATATTGGCGAAAACCGACCGGACCAGCATGGCGGTGAGCCTGGAGGCGCGCGAGCCGCTGCTCGACCATAGGCTGGTGTCCTTCGCCGCCCGCCTGCCCGCATCGATGCGGCTGCGGCACGGCGAGGGCAAGTGGCTGATGAAGAAAGCCATGGAACGCTATCTGCCGCGCGACATCCTCTATCGCCCCAAGATGGGCTTCGTCACGCCGGTGAGCGACTGGTTTCGCGGGCCGCTAGCCGGGGAAGCGGCGGCGCTGTCTCGATCGCGCGTGCTTGCCGACACGGGCTGGTTCGACATGGAAGTGCTGCGGTCACTGGCGGAGACGCACCGCGCCGCGCGCGAGGAGCATGGGCGGACGCTGTGGCAGTTCGTGATGCTGGAGCGGAGCCTGAAGCGGTTGTTCGGGTGAGGGCTGTTAGACGAGGCGCATCGGCTTCGTAGCTTTGCTCGGAAAAGCATGTCGCGCTTCCGGACCAGACCAGCGGGTTGCGGCGGATGAGGTAAAGGCGGGGCGGCGGACCGGCGTGAAGTGGGAAGAGCGGCTGTGGCGATGATCATGCGCGGGACGGCGTTGTGCCGGTGCAAGTGACGGCATAGCCTCCGCCGGAAGGTACGGACGAAGAGGTGAAGGTTGCTGTCGATCGCATTGCTCCTGCAAGCTGTTCCGGCGGCGCCGCCCGCGCCAGTTCCGCCGCTTCATGGCGGTCCGGAGTACAGGACTTGTCCAGTAGGCGGCGAGCAATTCGCGGCATGGCAGCCGTCGATGTACAGCACTTACGGCGAGCGACCCGATGGTCGGCCCTACAGCTATCTGCCGTTTCCGCTTCCCGTTCCCGAATGTCCGAGCAACAAACTGATCGTGTTCGACAAGTTTTCAGAAGCAGAGACACAGAAGCTCGCTCGCCTTATAACAACTGGTGAGTACAAACGCTTGGTCGAGGCCGATACGACCTATTATCGTGCTTACTGGCTAGCCACGGCGCTGGGCCGGCCCAAGCGTGAGGCGCTCGGATTGCTTCTTTCCGCCATCTGGCAAGTGTCGCCAGGCGAGTTGGCCGAAGAGGGTGTCGAGAAGGGCGATCCGCGCCTCGGGCGGTACCAGGACACGTTCATCAGCGAAGTGCGTGCGCTGGATGCTACGGTTGCCGTCGAGGACAGAGTATGGCTTCAGGCGCGCGCTGCGAATGCCGCCCGTCAGATGAAGCAGTTTGGCAAGGCGGAACGCTTGAGGCGGCAGGCTGAGGAAATGCTTACGCGGATCGATGAGAAACGTGGCTGGAACGGCTACATTTCCAAGCTGCGCGCGGTGATCAAGCGTGGCGATGCGAGCATCGAACCGCTCGACATGATCCCGCGACAACAGGTGGCATCAGCATGTATTCGCCTGTATGCGCCGAACCCATTCGATCGGGCAATCTGTGGCGAGCCTGAGATATCCACCCAAATTGCCAATTTGCGCAAAATACTGTCGAAGTCGCGCGAAGCTAAGCAATAGCTTTCGCTATCGCACTGCCGCTGCTCTCGTGACAAGCGGGTAGATTGTACGGGATGCGGCGGTCCCCGTTGTCGGTGTCGCTGCGGATTGATGGATGTTATGGGCGAGCGGCCGCTGTCTGTCGGGCCTGCCACGCCTGCAATTGTTCCACCGCGACCGATCGCCGCAGGACGCGGGCCATTGGATCGATCACCACATGGGCGCCGGCGGGTATGGTCAGCACGCCGCGGCCGCCATCCATGGTCAGCCTTTCGATGCGGTCGCCGACCTTTACCTCGATCGGCATCGCGAACGGGCCGCCGGCGCGCCATTCCAGCGTGAGCTGGTCGCCTTGGCGTGTCTCCACCAGCTCGGGCAGTGCGGCGCGGCGTAGGTAGGCGTTGAAGAACCAGCTGAGATCGCGGCCGGCCTCCTCCCTGACCAACGTCTCGAACTCGCGCGTGGAGGCGTAGCGCGGCGTGAAGTTGCCGGGCTGGGGATCGGGGCGGCCATAGATGAGGCGGCGCGTGGCGGCGAAGAAGGCACGGTCGCCGATCAGCCAACGGAGCGTGTGGAGCGTCCAGGCGCCCTTGAAATAGATGTCGGTGCCCGCGCCGCCCTTGGTGGGCTCGTACACCTCTTCCTCGGTCAGCAGCTTGTCGCGCACCACGGGCGCGATGTTGGTGATGCGATTGCGCTGTGCCTCCAGCATGACGAAGTAGCGCGCGTCGCCTTCGCGCCACTGGCCGTAGAGCGGCTGCATATATTGCGCGAACCCTTCGTGGAGCCAGTAATCGTCCCAGTTCGCCACCGTCATTTGATTGGCGAACCATTCATGGCTCAGTTCGTGCTGGAACAGCCAGTCGAACCCCTCCGGCGCCTTGGCGTATTTGTTGCCGTAAGCGTTGATGGTCTGGTGCTCCATGCCCATGTGCGGCGTCTCAACCACGCCGAGCTTCTCGTCCGCAAAGGGATAGGGGCCGATCATCTCTTCGAAGAAATCGAGGGTGGGGCCAAATTCGGCGAAAAGCGCGCGAGCCTGCTCTTCCTTGCCGGGCAGATGCCAATAATGGAGCGGGATCTTGTTGCCGTAGCGGCTCTGATAGGTGCCAGTGATCTCTTCGAAGGGCCCCACCGCCAGTGAGATGGCGTAGGTGTTGGGCTGGCGCGCCTGCCAATTCCAGCGGGTGCGGCCATCGGGAAAGGTTTCGACGCCGATGAGGCGACCATTGGAAGGCGCCTTGAGCCCGGCCGGCACGGTGATGTGCAGATCGACGGCGCGCGGCTCGCCCGGAGGGAAGTCGAGGCAGGGCCATAGCAGATCGCAGCCATAGCCCTCGGTTGTGCTGGCCACCCATGGCTTGCCATCGGCGGTGGTGCTCCAGACCATGCCATCGGCCCAGGGCGGATTGACCGCGACATGCGGCGTGCCGGCATAGTCGATCCGGGCGCTGACCTTCTCGCCGGCGGCGAGCGGGCGGGGAAGCGCGATGGTCAACTGCCCATCGGGATTGGACCAGGCACGCCTTGGCAGCGCTCGCCCGTCGATGGCGATGGCGGACACCGGCAGGTTCCGGTCCAGATCGACGACGAGACGGGCGAGCGGCGCGCGCGCGGTGAAGGACAGGGTGGCCGATCCCTCGATCCGTCGCTGCTTCGGGCGTACCTCGATCGACAGGTCGGCATGGTCAAAGGTCACGCCCGTTTGCTCCGATGGGCGCGGGCCGCCGGAGATCTGCGTCTGTGCGGTGAGTGGCGGCTCGCCCTTTTGTGGCAGGCCGGCCGGACCGGGCGCCGATACCGGGGGGAGGAGCAGGGCGGCCAGCCACAGGGATGGAGAGATCATGTGGTCCTAAAATGCGATCAATGGGCGCTTTGCTCCATGATCATTGCGCGATGATTGATGGAAACGCCGCGCACCCCATATAAAAGAAGCATGCCGCCTGTTCGAAGCGGCACCGGAGTGTTCATGACCCAGACCTTCCCCGTTCTTCCGCTGCGTGACATCGTGGTGTTTCCGCACATGATCGTGCCGCTGTTCGTCGGGCGCGACAAGTCCGTGGCGGCGCTTGAAGCGGCCATGGCTGCCGACAAGGAGATCTTCCTCGTCGCGCAGCTCGACCCGGCCGAAGACGATCCCAAGGCAGACGATCTGTACGACATCGGCGTGACGGCAACCGTGCTGCAGCTGCTGAAGCTGCCCGACGGCACGGTACGCGTGCTGGTGGAGGGCAAGCAGCGCGGACGGCTCGGCGGGCTGGTGGATGCCGGCACCTACATGACCACCGAAGTAACCTCGATCGAGGAGGTCACGGCGGAAAGCACCGAGATTTCCGCGCTGATGCGTTCGGTGATCGACCAGTTTGAAAATTACGCCAAGCTCAACCGCAAGCTGCCGGCGGAAACCGCCTCGCAATTGGGCGAGATCGAGGATGCCTCGCGCCTGGCCGATGCCGTCGCGGGCAATATCTCGATCAAGGTGGCCGACAAGCAATCGCTGCTGATCGAAACCGATCCGGCGCGGCGGCTGGAGATGGTGTTCGCCTTTATGGAGGGCGAGCTGGGCGTCCTTCAGGTCGAGAAGAAGATCAAGAGCCGCGTCAAGCGCCAGATGGAGAAGACGCAGCGCGAATATTATCTCAACGAGCAGCTGAAGGCGATTCAGCGCGAGCTGGGCAACGAGGGTGAGGAAGGCGAGGGCGACGAGGTCGCCGAGCTGACCCAGAAGATCGCGACCCTTAAGCTCTCGAAGGAAGCACGTACCAAGGCGACCGCCGAGCTCAAGAAGCTCAAGACCATGGCGCCGATGAGCGCCGAGGCGACGGTGGTGCGCAATTATCTCGACGTGCTGCTCGGCCTGCCGTGGGGCAAGAAGTCGAAGCTGAAGAAGGACATCGCCGCCGCGCAGGCGATCCTCGACGAGGATCATTATGCGCTGGAGAAGGTGAAGGACCGGATCGTCGAATATCTCGCGGTTCAGGCGCGCACCAACAAGTTGAAGGGGCCGATCCTGTGCCTCGTCGGCCCGCCGGGCGTGGGCAAGACCTCGCTGGGCAAGTCAATCGCGAAGGCGACCGGGCGCGAGTTCATCCGCCAGTCGCTGGGCGGCGTGCGCGACGAGGCCGAGATTCGTGGCCACCGGCGCACCTATATCGGCTCGCTGCCGGGCAAGATCGTGACGAACCTGCGCAAGGCGGGCGCCGCGAACCCGTTGTTCCTGCTCGATGAGATCGACAAGCTGGGGCAGGATTTCCGCGGCGATCCGGCGAGCGCGCTGCTCGAGGTGCTGGACCCGGAGCAGAACAGCAAGTTCAACGATCACTATCTGGAGATCGACATCGATCTCAGCGACGTGATGTTCGTGTGCACTGCGAACACGCTGAACCTGCCGCAGCCGTTGCTCGACCGCATGGAGATCATCCGGCTCGAAGGCTACACCGAGGACGAGAAGGTGGAGATCGCCGAGCGGCATTTGATCGCCAAGCAGGTCGAGGCGCATGGGCTGAAGGACGGCGAGTTCACGCTGACGCCCGAGGGCCTGCGCGCGCTGATCCAGCGCTACACCCGTGAGGCCGGCGTACGTACGCTGGAGCGCGAGATTGCCAAGCTCGCCCGCAAGGCGCTGCGCCAGATCCTGGAAGGCAAGGCGACGAGCGTCACGATCACGCCGGAGAACCTCCACGAGTTCGCGGGCGTGCAGAAGTTCCGCCATGGCCTGTCCGAAGAGGAAAACCAGATCGGCGCCGTCACTGGCCTCGCCTGGACCGAGGTGGGTGGCGAACTGCTGACGATCGAAAGCGTGACGGTGCCCGGCAAGGGCGCGATCAAGCTGACCGGCAAGCTGGGCGACGTGATGAAGGAATCGGCGGAAACGGCGATGAGCTTCATCAAGGCGCGCGCGCCGTCCTATGGGATCAAGCCCAGCCTGTTCCATCGCAAGGACGTCCACGTTCACCTGCCCGAGGGCGCAGTGCCGAAGGACGGGCCGTCAGCGGGTATCGGCCTTGTCACCTGCATCGTCTCCACGCTGACCGGCGTGCCAGTGAAGCGCGAGGTGGCGATGACCGGCGAGGTAACGCTGCGCGGCCGCGTGCTGCCGATCGGTGGGCTGAAGGAAAAGCTGCTCGCGGCACTGCGCGGCGGGATCACCACCGTGCTCATTCCGCAGGAAAACGAGAAGGATCTCGCGGACATTCCGCAGAACATCAAGGACGGCCTGAAGATCGTGCCTGTCACGCATGTCGACGAGGTGCTTCGCCTGGCGCTTACCGATCCGCTGGAGGCGATCGACTGGACCGATGCGGACGAGCTGGCGGCACAGCCTCCGGCGCCGATCGCACCGGCCGGCGGCGAGCTTCATCATTAAGTCTATCGACTTGTAAGGTAACGGTAACCACGGCGGTTCATCGCAGCCGCCGTGGTTTCGTTTGACACTGAACCGGCCAGCCGTCTTACTGGTACGACCGGCCCTGCGCGGCCGAATCCACTTTTTTGAATATCCGCACAGCGAAACGGGGGTCGTTGCATGAATAAGCAGGAGTTGATCGCGGCGGTTGCGAATGTGTCTGGGCTCGCAAAGAACGATGCGACCCGGGCCGTCGAAGCCGTGTTCGATACGATCAGCGCGCAGTTGAAGAAGGGCGATGAAGTGCGTCTCGTGGGCTTCGGCACCTTTGCGGTGACCAAGCGCAAGGCATCCACCGGCCGCAATCCGCGGACGGGCGAGCCGATGACGATCAAGGCATCCAGCCAGCCGAAGTTCAAGGCGGGCAAGGTGCTGAAGGATTCGCTCAACTCATAAATTTCGATCCGGGCTGGACAGGGGGTGCAGCGCCCCCTAAAGGCCCGCTTCCGGTTTCAACCGGGCGCGTAGCTCAGCGGTAGAGCACACCCTTCACACGGGTGGGGTCACAGGTTCAATCCCTGTCGCGCCCACCATTACCGAAACGCTCGGTAATGCTACACTTTCTGGATCGAGCGAGCAAGGAATCTCCCTTGCTCGTTTCGACCAGTGGACAGCAGATGGTCAGCGCCAAACCGGCGCGCCTCTCCTGAAACTTGGCGCCATATGGTGGTCAGCGCCCTCACAACATCGGAAAGATAGGCGGGATCGTACTTCGCATAGAGCAGCGAGGTTCGGTGCAGCTTGCTGCCGTGGCCCAACATCTCACTCACCTGCCGCTCGGGCACGGTGGGGTCGTTGTAGAGCCATGTCGCGATCGTGTGCCGAATTGTCTTGGGGTACACGTCAGCGCTCAATCCGAGCGTGCGGCGCATGATTCGCCAGGCCGTCTTGTTCGATGCAACCGGGCGATAGCCTTCCTTCGCCCATGCCCGCAGCACAACGCGCATCGGCCGGATTGCCGGGATGATCGCGTTGCGCTTCTTTGTTCGCGGCGCGGCACCGGGCTGGAGGTCGATTAATCCGGTGCGGTCGTCATACTGGCGCAGCGGGTTGAACTGCTTGGCGGCGTCGGGTCGCACGCTGGTGCATAACTGGAGCGCAACGAATCGGAACAGAGCGGCGTCTTGCTTCGCGTACCAGAAGATGCGCCCAAGCTCGTTCAGCGTCAGCACGCGCTCCCGAAGCGGGTTGAGGTGCTTGGCCTCCACTGTCTTGACCTTCGGCACGTAGGGCACGCGTCCGTTGATCTCGGCGTGGTTTAGCGCCGCACGAATGTCGTTGAGGTTCCGCGCCACGGTATCTCCGGAGACGCCTGCCGATTCGTATGGCGTGGCTTTGCCGCCCCAATCTATATCGAAGCGGTGCGGCCCCATGCGCCACTTGCGGAAGCGCTCGAACACAACGGGGACGAGATCCGTCACCACGGCGTTGAGCCCGATGCGATCTTGCTCAAGGAACGCGATAAATGTCCGCAGGCTGCGGTGGGTCTGGTCGTGGTTGGTGAGCTGGTGCCCGCGCTCGTTCCAGTAGAGCGAAAGCAGCGGGACCACGCGGGCCTCCTGCGGCTCCTGCTTTCCCATCGCGCGTTCGCTGGCAGCGTGTGCATGGATGGCGCTCTTGGCCGCCGCTAGATCGGTCGTGCGAGTTGAGCGATAGCGGACCTGTCGAGTGCGGGTGTCGTACCACGCGATCTGGTAGACGCCGGCAGCTTTGCCATCGCGACGGAAGTCGAGCCAGAATTCCCCATTGATACAGGGGCTGTTTTCGCGGGGCATAGTTCCTGGTTCTCAGCTTGTGTCACGATGTCGAGCGCGCCCATTTCGGCCAGCGCGCGTGCCTGTTCAGCGGTAAGGTTTAGCCCGGTGCCGTTGCGCAGCGCGCGTCGGTACTTCCGGGCAATGTCGGTCATGTGGCTCACTCTCCCCCCTCCTTCTCCACCAGGTGGCGGCGAACGATCGACCCTGTATCCCAAGCCCCTGAGAGGATCGCCTTGCGCGCGATGCTGGGATGCTCCCGGCCTTTGCTGTCGGTCAGGAACTCAGGGTAATCCTCGGCCGCTGCGGCGCGGGCTGCTTCGATGTTCATGCCGCCTCCTTGTCGTCCGGGCTGTGGCCGCGCCGGCTCGCCCATTCCTGGGTCTGCAAAGGCCACACAGGGCGGTTGGTGACGGGATCGCGGCGCTCTTTGCGCGCGAGAATATCGCGATAAGTCATGAACACCTCCGAAGCTTGTAAGCCTGTTCGTATTCGACCCACGGCAGCGCGGCGCCCGATCGGAACAGCGCGCAGCGGGTCGCGTAATGCTCGCCGACCAGCCGATCTCCGTTGGTGCCGACGATCCGGAACCGGATCACCTTGCCGAGCATCAGCGCGGCCGCGATCGGCTGGGCCTGTGCGTGGCGCATCCGCGGGCAGGGATGGTGGTTGCACGATCCGTCCCGTTCGCGGGCGTTGACGGCAGCCAGGCGAACCCGCGTGCCGTTGCGACAGGTCACGGTATCGGCATCCGAGACTTTGGTGACGTGGCACACAATCACCGGCGGCAGATCCACACTCACAGCGCCCACCTCCACCACCACCGACGCCGGGCAGCGCGGGCAAGCTGCTCGTCCTGCTCGAAGGTGATGTCCCACAGGTCGTCGGCGCTCATGACGACAGATCCTGGTCATGCCGTTCCGCAATCTCGATCAGTTTCGGATCGGTTGAGTCCATGCGCCCCTCTTCCGGGCCGACAGAAAACCAGTATTCAATCTGACTGACCAGGCACTTCCTGGCAGTCACCTTGGTTGGCGATCGAAGTAGTTCTCTTAAATCCCCCTGATCGACATAACCGCCCGTCATGTCTTTGGCGGGACCGTAAGTTTCCCACAGATAGGCGTGGTCGGCGAACGCCTGTTCATAAGTGACCTTGCTCATGACTGCGCCTCGCGGGATAGGAGGGCTAGGATTGCGTCGGCGGATGCTCTCCACCGTTCCTTCGCCCATAGGGTCTCTTGTGCCCACGGCTTGTTGCGCTTCACGTGCGCCGTGTAGGCCGCTTCCGCCACCTCTTCCCGCGTCGGCAGCGGACGGGATGCCTCCCCCTCGCGCGTGGATGCGCTATGGGCGAGGCGGGTGTTCCAAGCGGCGACAGCCTGCTCTTTCGCGACGAAATGGGCTGATTGCGCCGTGCAGGTGACGTTCTGGCAAACAGCTTGCCAGTCATCAACAATGCCGGACCCCTCTATCTCGGCGTGATAGCCACAGAACGGACACGCCAGAAGTTCCTCACCCGGCATGGTTGTTCTCCTGGGTGGCGAGGGCTTCCCCTTCCGAGGCATCCGGCTTGGGGGTGGTGAGGGCGGACAAGATCGTGCGCAGGTGTCCCCACGTCAGCAGATCATCGCTGTGCCAGCGATTGACCAGTCCACTATCCGGCTCGCCAGCATAGCCTGCCAAGAACACGTCCAGTGTCGTGACAGCCTCCCCCGCATCTGCTCGCAGGGGTGCGGGTGGTGTCGGGGAGGCGGCGGCAAGCCGAAGTGCTGTGTCGCGAATGGACCTGACATGCCGTTCGACGGTGACCGTGAGTACCTCGGCGTTCTCCGTAAGCAGGATGTTGGCGCGACGTGCGATCGTTTTCAGGTCTTCGCGCGCGTCCTTCTCGCTCGGCACCCACCCCTCCGGCTGTGCGGCTTCGGTGGCGAGGGCGAGCATGGCGCGGATGACGGCTTCCTGCATGGCCGATCCTTCCGGCGGCATTACGCCAGTCTCACGCTCAATGCGCTGGTACACCGTCCGCGCGCGGTTCTCATCAATCGTCATGCTGATTGCTCCGAACCAGAGGGTTGGGCGATGCCTTCGGCCCCGGCTGTCGCGGCTTCGCCGTCGAGCCGCTGCGCGTCTCGCCCCTCCGGGCTTCCATCCGTATCGCGGGGCACGCGGATTTTACGCTTGTCGTCGCCAAAGTACGTTGGCGTGGTCTGCGCGTCGTTGAATGACTTTACGGCAGCATAGAACGCTTCCACGCCCGCCATGTCATCAATGCTGGAGTCTTCGAACATGTCATCAAGCAGTGTTTCCAACACGCTATCGGCATTGATCTGCGGGTAAGATACAGTGCAGGGGCTGACCCAATCGACGCCGGCATCTGCCGCTTCGCCCATGTCAAAATAATAGGTGTCGCCGCCGAAAGCGCAGTAGGGCCCGCCGTCATCGACAACCTCCGTCGCAGCTGCCAACTTCGCTTCATGTCGACAACTATAGCATCGGGTCCAATAGCGCGGAGTTTCACACCCGCACATGTCACATGCGTAAGTCTTGGGATTGCAGTCGGTGCAGTTGATCGCCATGTCGCGAGCGTTAAGGATGCCAACCTGCTTGACGCTGTAGGCATTGCCGCAGGTGCGACAGGCAAACAGCTTTGGATTGTGTTCAGGATCGTCCAGCGCGACGAGAACAATCGGCTCGCGTGACGGATCAATGTCAGCAATCACATGCGCATCGTTCATCATTTCACTGGTGGCGCTTGTTAGGCAGCCACCAGCCCCTTGGAGGAAACAGGTCCAGCGCAGTCCCAGCCCCGAAGGACCGCGCGAGTGTGGAGCCGCTGGGTGCGGCCGGGGCTTCCGGGGGGATCATGCGCGACGGAGCCGGGCGCGAAGGCGGCGAGCGGTACGCGGTGGGATGCCGGCGAGATAGTCGGCTTCCTTCACTGAGCGCGCCACCTTCATGGCCTCTTGCAAGCGCCGCGCTTTCTCGTCGCAGCCGGCCTGCCGTGCTTCGTTCGCAGCGGCCCAGCTCACTCCGCGCGCTCCGTCAGATCATCCATCCCGCCAAACTCGCCCATGTCCTCGTCGGCGCGCTTCCACGCTGCGCGCCCGGCCCGCCTGGATCGCATCTCCCACAAATGGCAGGCTGGTCGCGCGATCTTCGATCGTGGACGCGATGCGGGAGCCCAAGCTGTCGCCAGCGCGGGCGGTCTGCCCGGGGGTCACGCGAACGCCGGCCCTTACCAGGGAACGCAGACCATCCTCGACAAAAGGAGATGCCAAGTCTGCCGCTTTACGCAAACCGACATCGGCGACCTTCCCGACCGCACCGCCGATCGCGGCATCTGTGGCAATGCCGGCAAGGTCCGACTGGTTGGACATCAGCGCGCCAGTGGCGGCACCTTGTACCGCGGCGCCACCTGGAAGCCGTCCCAAGGGGAGAGAGGCCAGGAACTCCCCCGACAGTCGCCCCGCCGTGCTGCCCTGATACGGGCTCGACGCTGACAGGCGCTGCTGGTTGATCACCGCCTGCTCAACATTCGGAGCAAAGCCAAGCGCCGAACCCAAGGCGCTTACCTCATCGGCTACCCCGATCTGCTCAAGGCCGCCCTCCAGCCAGTCAGCGGCGTGGTTCCACACGTTCGCCGCACCCTCCGCGACGCCCTGCGCGAAGGACGTGGGGCGCTCGTCGTTACGCTCCACCTCGACCGGGTTGCTCTGGTACTGATCGCCAACCTGTGATCGCGCGAACTGGATCAGCTCCTCATCGGTCGCGTCATCGGGCCCCTCGACGCGGATCGTCTTCCCGTCTGGGGTCTGAATGTCATACTGCCGGGCCATCAGCGGATCACCCGGAACTGGCGCATGCGATCTGGCGAGATGCGTTGCGGCTGCGGCTTCTGGCGCTGATCAGGCACATAGCGGCGCGCGATCCGCTTGGGATCAATGCCGTAATCCTGCGCATAACCCTGGTACTGCGTAGCAGCACTGTTGTAGGTTTCGCGCTCCGACTGATAGAAACGGTCGACCAGCGACGCCATGTTCTTGCGCTGCTGCTCGGTCAGGCGATTGCCGCTGACGCCGCGATTATACAGGTTGCGGATGTTCTCGGGGATGCTTGCGGCATTCTGTGCAGTCGCATATTCGCCTTCGCGAACGACCGAGCCCGGATCCAGCATTTTCATGTAGCTGAACACCAGCGCGATATCGTCCTGCGCCGTTTTGTTCGGGCGCGACATGATCGCCCGGACCTGCTCGCGTGCCGAACGAACCGTCTTGAAGCGCTTTACTTCCGGGAGGCCATTGAATTCCTTCCGTAGATCCGCCTCGGCCTTGCGATTGCTCTGCACGTTCCGATTGGTCGAGGTGCTGGGATCCGCCGGGCCGCCAGCGATCGGGCGCAATGAACCATCAGGGTTCCACTCGTATGCGAAGTTGGCACCTGCGACTTCCATCTTGAGCAGCGGCTGATCGAGCGACCCGCCGATCACTTATGCCTAGTCGATGCGATGCCGCCAGAGGTGCGAGCGGTCCACCACATCAGCCTTGCCGAATGCCAGCAATGGCAGCCGTTCGACGCCGATCAGATGTTCGCGCGCAGCAACCGGGCTGACGCCATCGCTGCGCACAATGCCGAGTTTGAGACGAAGTTTTTCACCTCGCCGGTGCCGGTGATCTGCACGTACAAGGCCGCTCTTCGCGTCTGGCCGGACGCGCCGAGCCACAGCAACGGCGCACTGCGCTACTGGCTGGAGGACGCCGGGAAGATCAAGCCGGATCATGCGCTAACGCAGCCGGCCCATCGCGCCGGTCCCGACGCCTACACGACTGCGCACATTCTCATGGCGCTGTTCGACGCAGGCGCAACCGGCCGCGACATGATCGCGTGGACGAAGGAGCCGCGCCTTCTGCCGACGTGCCCGATTGGCAAGTTCCGCGGACAGCCATGGGGCGAAGTGGAGGCCGGGTTCCTCGGCTGGATGCTCCGGCAACCAACAATGGAAGCAGATCTGAAATGGAATGCCGAGCGCGAGATCGCGCGCCGGCAGGGAGAAAACGCATGAATGATATGTCCGCCGTCATCGTCGCCAAGAGCGACCAGATCAACGCTGACGACCTGATCGCAGGCCCGCGCGTCGTCACCATCAAGGGCGTCAAAATCAAGCCTGGCACCGAGCAGCCGGTCGAGATGGCACTGGAGGGCACGGATAAGCTGTTCCGTCCCTGCAAGACCGTAAGCCGTGTGATCGTCGGCCTGTGGGGCGCGGATGCGAGCCAGTATGTCGGCAAGTCGCTGCGCCTGTTTCGTGACCCGAATGTCACTTGGGCAGGCGTGAAGGTTGGCGGCATCCGCATAGATCAGGCGTCCGATATTGACGGCGAGAAGGTGCTTGTCGTCAAGGAAAGCCAGAAGGCGAGCAAGCTGCACAAGATCAAGCCGCTCAAGACTGAGCAGCCGCCACAGCAGCAGGGCAGGCAGTCGGCTGAGCAGTGGGCGAACGATCACATCGCATTCGTCGTCGGCGCCGCAGATCTCGATCGCCTCGCGCACATTCAGGCTGGCGGCAAGAAGGCGATGGAAAAGCTAGCCGGTGCGAACCCACAGCTGCACCAGCGCGTGCTGGATGCCTACGCCAAACGCTACGCAGAACTGAGCGCCGACACCCTCACCGAAGACAACCCCGCCGCAGCCGAGAGACGTTCAACACGGCTGCCATCAACCGCGCGTTGGAGCCGATCGGGGAGGCCCTGCCAAAGGACACGCCGTTCGGGCGCCGGGCGATCCGCTACGCGGGCGACCAACTGAGCAAGGCATATGACGATATCCTGCCGACGCTGCGTGTATCTGGCGATCAGCAGTTCGCGGACGATCTGGTTGCGATCCACGCTGAAACGAAGGGCATGGCGCCCGGCCGGATCCGCCAGTTCAACAACATCCTCGCCGATCTGAGCGACCGCTATTTCGTCAACGGCACGGAAGTGTCTGGCGAGGCGATGAAGGAGATTGAGACGCGGCTAGGGGAGAAGATCCGCCGCTATGCTCGATCGCAGGACGCTGACCAGCAGGAATTGGGCGATGCGCTCAGTTCGGTGCTAGACGCCCTGCGCGAGACGGCTGCGCGGCAGAACCCCGCGTCTGCCCAGCGATTGCGCGCGATCAATCAGGGCTGGAAGAGCCTGACGCAAGTCGAGCGAGCCGCGCTGAACAGCAAGGGCGTGTTCGGCCCTTCGGCATATTCGCAGGCGGTGCGCCGCTCGTCCGATACCGTGCGGTCCCGCGGGTACGCGCGCGGCGAAGCGCTGAACCAGGATCTTGCGGACGCAGCGTCCGATATCCTTCCTTCGGAGGTGCCGGACAGCGGCACGGCGGGACGGTGGGCGCAATCCAATCTGATCGCTCTGGGGCTGGGGGCGGTCGGGACCGTTCCCTATGCGCTCGCCCGCGCCGGTAATCGCGCCATGCTGCGCGAGAGCTTTACGTCGCCCGAGCTAGCGCGACTTCTTGAATATGGCGCGCGTGGCGCCCCGATAGCCGCGCCCGGCCTTGTGCAAGCCTACAGCAATGCCCCGCCGTAACGGGGCGCGGACCTTGGGCCAAAGGGCTCGTGTCGCGCCGAGTGCGGCAGCGACAATGGCAATTTCCACCTGTCGATTCACGCTTTCCAGGATACCACCATGGCCACATCGGCGCTAGACATCACGTTCCCGGGCAATCTGGCGCAGGTGCCGTCGATCGAGGAACTGCGGGCGCTGCCGTCTGGCGGGCTCGGCACATACTCGACCGTGCTGGTCAAGTATGTGGGGCTCTACTCGTTCAACCCGTCATCCTTTGCCGCGGATGACGGCGACGAAACGCTCAAGCCCGACGACCTGACCAACCTGCAGGCCGGGCGGTGGATCCTGTCGGGCGACACCAGTGGCGGCGGGGGTGGCCAGGACGGTTCCGATGGCCTGATCTCTGTGCAATTCGCGTCGACCGCGGCGGATTGGTCAGCGCTCCCGAACCTCGCCCGAAAGATCCGGCAGGCGGCGTTCAACGGGCCCGGCACGAAGATCAAGTTCGCGGGTGTTGGCTCGTCCAACATGCTGAACGAGGGCGGTGGGCTGGCCGGCGCGGGCAACAGCCCGGTCGAGGTAGCGATGCGCCAGGCCAAGGCGCAGCTCGATCCATTCGGCTTCTGCGAATGGGAGTTTGCGAACTTCGGCGTGAACGGCGCGGCGATCGTCAGCTTCAACGACCCGGCGCCGGGTGGTGGGCCTTCACCGCAGGCGAACCTCGCAGCCTATCAGCCAGACGTGACGATCGTCTGCTACGGGACGAACGACAGCGCGCCGGAAAGCTGGAACACCGGCCAAACGCGCGATTACATTCCGATCGGCGTCAGCGTCGTGGCGGGCTTTTGCGCCTCGATCGACAGCGACAGTATCTTCTTGACGGTGCCAAGCGCGCATGTTGGATCGGCATTTCGGTGTTCGGGCTCACCTGCGCGATTATCGCCCTCATCGCTACCGTCCCGGATCTGCGCGGCGACGAGTTCTTCAAGACCATCGCTGCCCTGATTGTCGGGGCCTTCATCAAGGACGTGGTGGGCTGGGCATACAGCGCCACGAAAGGCGGGGGCGAACTTGCCGACCGCAACGCCGCGATTGTTGCACAACAGGCAACAAAGGAACCGTCGTGACTGAAGACCACGCCTGCGACATCTGCCAGGATCACGGCTGGGTCTGCGAGAACCACCCCTTCGTCGCCTGGGCCGGCATGACGGGAGCGGAAGAATGCTGCGGTGGGGCTGGCGCGCCGTGCTGCTGCAATCCTGACGGCGAAGTCGATCTCGCCCCGTTGCCGACGCAGCACTAATATAAGGATTCCGTTATATGAAGATCAACCTCACCCGCATCGCCAAGACCATCGCCACCAAGGCGCGCGAAAACCCCGAACTCGCGCTGGTCCTGCTGGGGCTGGTCGCGCCCAAGGTAGCAGCCAAGGCGACGCCGATTATCGTGGCAGCGACGCGGAAGCCGTGAGGAGTTAAGCAAACGATCGTTGTCTTACCCGATATGTTGATTCCCATATCGCTCAGCACCGCCCAAAAACGGCAGTTTTCTGCGGGGTAGAGACTGATTTCCTTTGCTCAGCGCACCACCCCCAACTACTCGGGATTTCCGATGAGTTGCCGCCCCCGCTAGACTCCCCCGCCTCCCGCACCTATCCGTGAGGCATGGAGAACGAACCGCGAACACAGACCGATTGCGAGCGAGGCGTGCACCGCTGGTCGAGGCTCTACGAATGCGCCAGCGCGACCAAAGCCGTGTGCCGCCTGTGCGGTCAGAAGGCTGTTGTGGACGGCGAGGAATGGACGCTGGTTCCGAAGCGCTAGATCATGGGCGGCCTGCGTTTCCGAACCATCTACGACCTGGCGAAGGTGGACGCGCACCTGGGCGTCACATGCAACAAGTGCGGGCATCAGGTCGTGCTTGAGCGACAGGGCGTGGAAGACCTGTTCATGGCGAAGGGGTGGAACACGGCGCTTGAGGCGGCAGGGTATCGGTTCCGCTGCGAGAAGTGCGGGCACAAGGGCGCGGCGTTGCGGGCGGTGAAGCTGAATGAGCGGCAACCGGTGGAGAGGCCGCGGGTGTTGTGGGAACGCTGACAGCGATCCGGCTATCCATCAGCGCTGATGGAGCCGAGCCACTTTGCGACGTTGCCGGCCGCCATGCCGAAGCACTGACCGGGCGTAGTGGCCTCCTACTGCGAGCTATGCGTGAGGGCCTGTCGGGTTGCCCCTCATCCATCCGCGATCAGCGCAACTCCCCGCTAGCACGTTTATCGCTAGTCAACAAGGTGGCATGCATGCTATGAAGATCGGGCTGCGCTCGACCAAGAAGGGTTGAACTGTACGGAAGAGAGCGAGGGAGCCTTCGGGACACCGCCCTGTCAGCCGGGATTTGCGCCCCGGTCGCAGCATTTGGCCTTCCGCAAGGGCTGGCGCTTAATAAGGGCCACGCGACCTGACCAAACACAACACGAGGGATTAAGTCTGGGCCGCCTCCCGGTATAGCGCTCGTTACCCTCTGTTAGCGGTTGTTACCCCACCACCCACACCCCGAACGCCATCAACGCGAGCGTGGCGAGGAAGCTGGTGACGAACCGGCGGTCAATGATCTTTACAGGTCCAGGTTGCGCCGCGCGATCTCGGCCAGCAGCGCGTCTGCCTCCGCGTCGCCAGGCTCTCCGGTCGTGCGCTGGTACGCGGCGACGAGATCGCGGTCGGATAGCGATGCGATTTCCTCCGGGCTCATGTCCGTCAGTCTCTCTCGTTATCGGGTGAGGAGCAAGGGGACTTATCGGACGAAAGGAGATGCGCGCGGCGACGTTCAGCAAGTTCGCGGCGCTCTGTTTCGTTGTGCGGCCCGGTTATCGCGACCAGCAACACCAGTAGTGGATAGCCGCCAAGCAGGATTGCCAAGATAGCCCAATCTTCGCCGCCCATCACATCGTCTCCGTCTGACTGTCGATAAGGGAGGCGCGGGCGAGCAAGGCGGCGGCGGTGAGGGCTAGGGCGGGGGTGGCGGCCGAGCGATCATCGTCGCTGCGCTCCTTGCCGATCCCAGCATAGGCGACGCCATCCATGACAGCCAGCATCACGTCTTGCCCCTTGGGGATCAACAACATCGCCGCGTCGAGGCTGGCGGTCCACTCGCGCGCCTTCAGATGCGGGCCAAGCGAGCCATCGTCATGGATCATGTGCACCGTGCCGTCATCGTGCCCGCGCCACTCGCCAGCCCACATGCGCGCCCATTCGGGAACAGCATCCAAGCGGACGGCTGCACTGATTGCGGCGTCAAGTGCGCGATCCGGCCCCGTCGCCGCAGCAACCTTGCCCGCCAGCGCCCGTAGTTCATCTGCCTTCATTGTGTTGCTCCTGGGGTGGCGCCCCTCTGCGATCTGGGCGGGGGTTGGGGTGGTCATGCTGCGATCCTCCGGGCCTGTGCGGTGCGCGCGATCGACAGCAGCAGATCGCGGAAGGGTTCGGGGGTGCCGATGCGAGGCGTGCTGTCCGTTCCGCCTCCCTTGCTGCCGACCTCGCCGAGACGCTTGGCGCGTTTCAACCCCATGCGCTCGATCACGGCAGGGTCCAGCCGGCTTTCCCCGATGCCCCAATCCAGCTCGGGCAGGTCGCAGTTGTAGGCCAGCAGCAGCGTCGGCTTGCGGGCATAGTGACCGTAGCGTCCCTGCTCGACACAGCAGGTCCAACCGCCATAGAAGTCTGCCGCGATCCATCCGCCCTCGCGCGGCGGCACGTTGATGTTGAAGTGCGGCCACGCATGGCTGCCCCACGGATGCTCGATGATGCCGCCATAGGCACGGGCTGCATTGAGCGCCGCGGCGAAACATCCGCCATCGTCGCCCTTCTTCTTGCGGATGCCGGTGCGCTTGATGAAAAGCGGCTGCCCGGCCCACAGCTTTCCCCACCGCTGGCAAGGCGGATGCGCGACGACAGGATGCGGGCCGGCATAGAGACGGGCGTCGCGTTGCGCGTCCCATGGGGATACGTCTGGCAGGCCGAAGTAGCAGCCGTCCGCCTCCACGTAGAGCGCGGCGACCGTGCGCCCGCTCATGCAACCTCTCCTGCGATGGTGTTGAGGCGGGTGATCTCAGCGAGGAGGGCAGGGGTGCGCTCGAACCATTCGCCATGGAGGCGGGACGAGGCGAACTCGCGATGGTAAAGCGCTTCCATTCGCGCCCCGCTGCCGATCGTGGCCAATACCTTGAGCGGGTAGGGTGATCCGACTTGCAAATCACGGAGGCGGCTTTCTGGCTTAGCCGAGAAGCCAATCTTCACCGGGCCGTCATCACCGCCGATGAAATAGCAAATGGTGCAATCGTCTTCCTGTTCAGGGGCGCTACCTACCGCCTTGTATGTGCGACCCCCCGCAAGGTCATAAACGAAGCTGAGAACCCCGTTGCCGTGATAGACCGGGATGAGGTCCCCGCTACGCACCCCACTGAACGTGACGGCATGATGGCACGGGGCTAGTTTCCATTCGATCCGCCTCGCAGCATTAATAAGCGGCAATGGAAGGGGAGGGGCGAACAGGCTCGCGAACGACTCGCGAACATCCTCCGGGACTATGCGCGTGGACAAAATATGGTCAGCAGATGCGCGTTTGTTCGCCATAGAATCACGCTCCGTTCTGCCGCACTAAGGCGGCGTTAAGAGCGTTTCGGCGTGTGTCGGACCCTTCACACGGGTGGGGTCACAGGTTCAATCCCTGTCGCGCCCACCATATACAAGCCCCGCGGTCTTGATGACCTGCGGGGCTTTTTGGTTTTCAGATGATGTCGCGGCGCCGCCGCCTGGGACGGTTCTTGGCTCATGTGAGGGTTGGTCGTCTGTCATACCCGTCGTGACAGGCGCGGGTGCGCGCACTTCAGGCGGTGCTTGCAGGCTCAGAACCCGAGCTGTCCCGCATCATCGATTGCCGGGGGCGTGCTGACACCTGGATGCCGGGGCGAGCCCGGCGTGACGGTGTGGCTCGGAGCAGGCCTCGCATTGCTGCGCGACCATGATGCCGAGGACCTTGCGATGCTTTCCTGCCGCCGGAAGCGACTGCAGACGCACGGGAGCGCTGGCGGACCATCAAGGCGCGAAGCGGGCCTGGGCTGCCGGTAAGTCGTTGGCGAGCGTTTCGCGCGGAGGGCCGGCTGTGGCCGGCCCGAGATCGGTTCAGTCTTTCCAGCACCAGTAGAGCTGGGCCGGCGGTACGTTCCACCATTCCATGTCGTGATCGATGCGCGCGAAGTGCGGCGACAGGAAGTCGCGGACCTTGGGGCTGAACTGATAGACCAGAAAGGCGCCGTCCGGACGGATGACGCGGTGCGTGGCCGCAGCGATCGCCGGGCCGACGCCGGGCGGCAGCGTTGAGAAGGGGAGACCCGACAGGACGTAATCGGCCGATTCGTGGCCACGATCAGCCACGATCGTCTCCACGTCGGCCGCCGAACCATGCACCGCCTCAAACCGCGAATCCGAGATGGTGTGATTGAGATAGCGGATGAAATCCACATTGGTGTCGATCGCGATAAGCGAGGCGTCCGGCGCCATCCGTTCGAGGATCGGGCGGCAGAAGGTGCCCACGCCCGGCCCATATTCCACGAACAGCTTGCAATTTGCCCAGTCCACGGGCGCCAGCATCTTGTCGATCAGCTTTGCCGACGAGGGGATGACGGACCCCACCATCACGGGGTGCTTCAGAAAGCCGGAGAAGAACATCTGCCACGGCTTGGGCACGCCATTGGCGCGGGTTTTCACGCGGCGGGCCGCACTGGTGGAGCTTGACATGAAGGAACAACAACTCCCCGAAAGATCGTAACCATGCCGAACGCGGCACGAGCAAGAGAGTTGCCATAGCGGGGTTGCGCGCGGCCCCCAAGCGCCTAATCGAAGTTCCATGACAGTGGATCCGGCACAGGAGAGGAGCGCCGCGAGACGGCGCAAACGGCCACGCCGGACGTTTGATAAACGATTCGCCCTGATGTTCATGGTCATGCTGACCATCGCCGCCGGTAACACGGCGCTGCAATCAGTGTTGCCTGCGCTGGGCCGATCGCTGGGCGTGGCCGACAGTGCGGTCGCCGCGGCATTTTCCGTGTCGGCGCTGCTCTGGGTGATCGCCGCGCCATTCTGGGCCAACCGGTCCGACCGACATGGCCGGCGCATGATGATCCTGCTGGGCATGGGCGGTTTCTGCATCAGCCTTGCCACATGCGGTGTCTTCCTGGCGGCCGGGATCAATGGCTGGATCAGCGGAACGGCGGCATTCATCCTCTTCATCATGGGGCGCCTGATCTACGGCACCTTCGGTTCGGCCGCGCCGCCGGCCGTGCAGGCGATGGTGGCCGGCGACACCACGCGGGAGGAGCGAACCCGCGCCCTTACGCTGATCGCCAGCGCCTTCGGCCTAGGCACCATCCTGGGGCCGGCAATCGCACCTTATCTGATCCTGGGCAGTATCGGCGAGATCGAGGTCGGCCTGGCCGGGCCGGCATTCGTCTTCACCCTGTTCGGCGTCGCCATGTTCCTGACGATCCGGGCGATGCTGCCCGACGACCGTGCCATGGCCGGGGGGACCCACGGCGGCACGACCGGCTATCCCTCCATCGGCGGGCAGGGGACGGGCGCCAGCGTGCGCAGCGCCACCGAGCCGAAGGGCGGCGCAAAGATCAGCTATTTCGACCGCCGTATCCGCACCTGGATGATTGCCGGGCTGGTGATGGGCCATGCACAGGCGATGACCGGGCAGGCGATCGGCTTTCTGGTGATCGATCGGCTCAACCTGCCGCCGGCGCTTGCCCTGGAGCCCACCGGAATCGTGCTGATGATGGGGGCGGGCACTGCGCTGCTGGCGCAATGGGGAATCATCCCGACGCTGAACCTCGCGCCGCGCGCGCTGGTACTCGTCGGCCTGGTGCTGGCGGCGGCAGGCACGGCGCTTACTGGGCTGGCCAGCTCGCTTTACGGCATCGCGACCGCTTATGCGCTGGCCAGCCTGGGCTTCGGGTTCACGCGGCCGGGCTTCACCGCGGGGTCTAGTCTGGCGGTCGGGCCGCAGGCGCAGGGCTCGGTTGCGGGCAAGGTGACCAGCATAAACGGCGCAAGCTTCGTGCTGGGGCCCTCGATCGGCGTGGGGCTGTACGAGGTGTGGCATTCGCTGCCGTATCTGGTGGCGGGGATCGGGTGCGTCGCGCTGTTCATCTACTGCTGGTTCGCGCTGCGCGAGCCCGATGAACAGGAAGTCGCCGCCTTTGACGATCCGGTGATCTGAAGGGAGATTAGGCGCACATGGCGCCTGGCCATAACCGCGGGTGATCAACGGCTGACCCCGTAAGCCTTGTCGGGCGCTTCAACTAATCCTAGACGCGCGCGCCATGACCGACTCCTCCATCAAGCGCCCCGCCGGCGATGCCGGCATCAACCGGGTCGTCCTCGCCTATTCAGGCGGTCTCGACACCAGCGTCATCCTGAAATGGCTGCAGCAGACCTACAACTGCGAAGTCGTGACGTTCACCGCCGACCTCGGCCAGGGCGAGGAATTGGAACCGGCGCGTCGCAAGGCGGAGCAGGCCGGCGTGAAGCCGGAACATATCTTCATCGACGATCTGCGCGAGGAGTTCGTCAAGGAGTACGTGTTCCCGATGATGCGGGCCAATGCGATGTACGAGGGGCTGTATCTTCTCGGCACCTCCATCGCGCGGCCGTTGATCGCCAAGCGCCAGATCGAGATCGCGCGCCAGGTGGGTGCCGATGCCGTCAGCCATGGCGCGACCGGCAAGGGCAACGACCAGGTCCGCTTCGAGCTGGGTTATTACGCGCTTGCGCCCGACATCAAGGTAATCGCGCCTTGGCGCGAATGGGATCTCACCAGCCGCACCCGCCTGATCGAGTTCGCCGAGCAGAACCAGATCATGGTGACCAAGGACAAGCGCGGCGAATCGCCATTCTCGACCGACGCGAACCTTCTGCACACCTCGTCCGAGGGCAAGGTGCTGGAGGATCCGTGGGAGGAAGTGCCCGATTACGTCTATTCGCGCACGGTGAACCCGGAGGATGCGCCCGACGCGCCGGAATATATCACCATCGATTTCGAGCGCGGCGACGGCGTGGCGCTGAATGGCGAGGGCTGCTCGCCCGCGACGCTGCTTGCCAAGCTGAACGAGCTTGGCCGCAAGCATGGCATCGGCCGCCTCGACCTGGTCGAGAACCGCTTCGTCGGCATGAAGAGCCGCGGCATGTACGAGACGCCGGGCGGCACGATCTATCACCTGGCGCATCGCGGGATCGAGCAGCTGACGCTGGATCGCGGCGCGGCGCATCTGAAAGACGAGCTGGCAGTGCGCTATGCCGAGCTGGTCTATAACGGCTTCTGGTTCTCGCCCGAGCGCGAGATGCTGCAGGCGGCCGTGGATTACAGCCAGGAAAAGGTTACCGGTACCGTGCGGCTGAAGCTCTACAAGGGCAATGTCGGCGTGGTCGGCCGCAAGTCGCCCCATTCGCTGTACAGCGAAAAGGTCGTGACGTTCGAGGACGACCAGGGCGCCTATGACCAGCGCGACGCGGCTGGCTTCATCAAGCTGAACGCGCTTCGCCTGCGCCTGCTGGGCCGTCGCGATCGGGATTAACTCATCGCATGGCGTCACCCGTCGTTCCGGCGCGCGGCCGGGATGATGGGGCGCCGGGGGCGGAAGGTCAGGCCGATCAGCCGCCCCCGTCTCCACAGCAGCGTATCCCGCGCCGCCCGATCGTTGCCCTTCAGGAACGATCCTGCCTCGATCGGCGTTCTTCTTTCGCCTGGGGCGGCTTAAGGCCCCTAGTTCGAGGGAGATTGCGATGAAGGGTGCAACAATCGGCGCGCTGTTGCTCGGCGCGACCGTGCTCACCGCTTGTGCAAACAACCGGGAAGAAGTGGTAGCGCCGGCTCCGCCGCTTGGTCCGGGTGCTCTGGCCGGGACCGTGGCTGCTGACCGTGACGGCGACGGGATGGTCGACGGCTATTACACGCCGGACGGCACCTACGTGCCCTTCACCGCTCCGCCGTGCCCCACGCCGCCGC
>NZ_LSKH01000305.1:0-2181 GCF_001557395.1 Sphingomonas sp. CCH5-D11
GTGTGGAGGTGCTGACCGCGGCTGCGCGCACGCCGGAGGCGGACGCCAAGACCCGCCAGAACCTGGCACTGGCGCTGGCGCTGGCGGGCCGCTGGGCCGATGCTCGCCAGATGGCGGGCGTCGACATGGCGCCGACGGATGCGGATGCGCGCGTTCTGCAATGGGCTGCCTTTGCCAAGCCGGCCGGGGCCGCGGATCAGGTGGCCGCGCTGCTGGGAGTGAAGCCGGTGAAGGATCCCGGCCAGCCGGTCGCCCTGGCGCTGAACAATGTCATGCCCTCGCGCGTCGCCCCTGCTGAGCTTATGGCCGAAGCGCCAGCGACGAGCCTTGCGGCCGAGCCTGAGCCGACGCACGTGGCCGCCGTTGCGGCAGACGTTCCGGCTGGTCCCAGGATCGTGTTCGCAGAGCGCCGCGAGGTGGTTCAGTCGCTGCCGGCCGGTACGCAGGTTGCCCGAAGCGCTGGGGTGAAAGCGCCGGTGCGGCTTGCGGCAGTGGAAAGCGAGGGTTCGGCCAAGGTCAAGCAAGCCGGCAAGTGGTTCGTGCAACTTGGCGCCTATGATTCGGCAGCCGTTGCCAAGGACGCGTGGGAGCGCGCCCAGCGCCGTTATGCCGGATTTGCCGGCGAGACGCCGAGCGGCATGGCGTTCAAGTCCTTCTACCGCTTGTCGGTGGGCGGCTACTCCCGTGGCGAGGCCAATGCGCTGTGCCGCGGCTATCGCGCCAACGGCGGCTCATGCTTCGTTCGCACCGGTGCGGGCGACCAGACCGCTGCCTGGGTGAAGCCGTCGCGGGTTCAGTTCGCGGGCCGGTGAGCCTCCGCCAACGCTGGCTCATGCGCCAGTCGGCGGGCCGACGGACGGTCAGGCCAGTTCGCGTCCACCCTTGAACAAGCGCAACACGCGGCCCTGGACCGGAAGACCGTCAAAAGGCGTGTTGCCGGCGGTGCCGGGCAGCGTGTCCGCTGAAATTTGCCACGGTGCGTCCGGATCCACCAGCATGAGATCCGCCTCGGCGCCGGGCTGGAGCGATCCGGCCTCCAGGCCAAGTACCGCCGCAGGATTGCGCGACAGCAGAGCGGCGAGCCGTTCCAGGCTGACGTGGCCGTCGCGCGCAAGGCCGAGCGCCAGCGGGAGCAAGGTTGCCGCGCCTGCTGCACCAGCGGTTGCATCGGCGAAGGGCAGGCGCTTCTCCTCCGGTCCTCGTGGATCATGGCCGGAGCACAGCACGTCAATCGTCCCGTCGGCCAGCGCCGCCAGCGCCGCGCGCCGATCATCCTCCGACCGCAAGGGCGGGGAGAGATGCGCGAAGGTGCGGAAGTCACTCATCGCATTGTCGGACAGTAGCAAGTGCGCGGGGGTGATCCCGCACGTGACGCGCACGCCGCGACGCTTGGCGGCGCGCACCATCTCGAAACCGGCTGCGGTAGTGACCTGACGCAGGTGGAGCCGGGCACCGGCAGCCTCGGCGAGCATGAGATCGCGGGCGATCGCCAGCGGTTCGGCAAGGGCTGGTGCGGCGGGTAGGCCCAGCCGGGTGGCGGTTTCGCCCTCCGTCGCCACCGCTTCACCCACCAGCCCGCTGTCTTCCGCATGGGTGACGACCGTGAGATCGAGATCGCGAGCATAGGCGAAGACCCGCGCCATGACGCCTGAGTCCGCAACCCAGCGCCGACCGGTACCAACGGCTCGCGCTCCGGCTGAAACGCAGATCGCCATTTCAGCGAGATCGGTTCCGGTCAGGCCGCGAGTCGCGGCGGCGATGGGGTGGATCCACAGATCCGGCCGGCCGATCAGCGCGGATCGCTGAACGATGCCTGGTTCGTCCAAGACCGGGTTCTGATCAGGCATGAGGCCGACCCGAACGATCCCACCGGCACGGAAGGCAGCGCGATCGATAGTTGCCACGCCCAGATCGACGATCGCCGGTGCCAGCAATGCGCCGCGGCAGTCGATCTCCGTTGCCCCCGCCGCCGCATTGACGATGTGTCCACCGGCAACGAACAGGTCGCCACGCCGCTCGCCCGCAACGGGACAGATGATCCGGGCATCCCGGAAGTGTAGCGCGCCGCTCACGCCCACCCCTCCACGCCGCGTGACCGGCGCGTCAGCACGTCAAGGCAGGCCATCCGCACCGCGACCCCCATCTCCACCTGTTCGGTAATGGCGGATCGCTCCGCATGAT
>NZ_LSKH01000031.1:0-2714 GCF_001557395.1 Sphingomonas sp. CCH5-D11
GGGGCGGGGACGGCATCCTGCTCTACAACGATGGCTATGCCGAAGTGTGCGGCCCGCGCCATCCCGAGGCGCTGGGCGCCAGCGCGCTTGAGGTCTGGCCGGAGGCGCGCGCCTTCAACGAACGGGTGATCGAGGCGGGGCTTGCCGGGGAATCGCTGAGCTTCCACGCGCAGGAATTGGAATTGTGGCGCTTCGGCCGGCCCGAACAGGTCTGGATGGACCTTGAATATCTGCCGATCCGGGACACCGGCGGCCGGCCGATCGGCTCGCTCGCGATCGTCATGGATATCACCCTGCGGATCGAGGCGGAGCGGCGGCTGGAACGCAGCCGGGAAATGTACCGCTTCCTCGACGAGCTTGGCCAGGCGGTGGCGAATTTGCACGATGCCGATGAGGTGCTGCGCGTCACCACCTGCATGGTCGGCGCGCATCTTGGCCTGTCGAACTGCGCTTATGCCGATATGGATCCGGACGAGGACGGGTTCACCATTCGCGGCGACTGGCACGCGCCCGGCTCGCCCTCCATCATTGGCCATTACAGCCTCGCCGATTTCGGCCGGCTGGCGGTGCAGAAGCTGGGGGCGGGCGAGCCGCTGATCATCACCGACAATCTGTCCGAGCTGGCGCCGGAGGAAGCGCAGACCTTTCAGGACATCGGCATCGCCGCCACCATCTGCATGCCGCTGATCAAGAACGGGCGGCTGCGCGCGCTGATGGCGATCCACCACAAGGTGCCGCACGTCTGGAGCGATGACGAGCTGTTGCTGATCCGCCAGGTCACCGAACGATGCTGGGCGCATATCGAGCGGGTCGGGGCGGAGGCGAACCTGCGCGCCAGCGAGGAACAATTGCGCCTCGCCATCGACGCGGCGGAGATCGGCCTGTGGGATGTGGACGAGGCGACCGGCACGCGCTTCTGGCAGCCGCGGGTGAAGGCGATGTTCGGCATCTCGCCCGATCAGCCGATCACGCCGGAGGATTTCGCCGCCGGCGTCCACCCGGATGATCGTGACCGGATCGCCGCCGCGCTCGCCGCCGCCGCCGATCCTGACAGGCGCGCGCTGTACGACGTCGAATATCGCGCGGTCGGCAAGGAGGATGGCGTGGTCCGCTGGATCGCCGCCAAGGGGCGCGGCGTGTTCACCGACGGGCGCTGCGTGCGGGTGATCGGCACCGCGATCGACATTACCGAGCGCAAGCAGACCGAACAGGCGCTGCGCGACCTCAACGAAACGCTGGAGCGCCGCGTGGCGGAGGCGCTGGCCGAACGTCAGCTGCTCGCCGATGTGGTGCAGAATACCACCGCGATCATCTTCGTCGTCGATACCGAATACCGCTGGCTGGCGGTCAACAAGGCCGGGGCGGCGGCTTTTGAATCCGTCTATGGCGTCACCCCGGCGGTGGGCGAATCCATGCTGGACGCGCTGGCGCATCTGCCGGAGGAGCGCGAGCATGTCCGCCGCTCCTGGGCGCGCGCGCTCGGCGGCGAGGAATTCACCGAGACCGAGACGTTCGGCGATCCCGCCCGCGCGCGTCGCTGCTTTCAGCTGAACTACAATGTCATCCGCGATTCCGACGGGCGGCAGATCGGCGCCTGCCAGATCGCGCATGACGTGACCGAGCGGATCGAGGAGCAGCACCGGCTGGCCGAGGCGGAGGAGCAGCTTCGCCAGGCGCAGAAGGTGGAGGCGCTCGGCCAGCTCACCGGCGGGGTCGCGCATGATTTCAACAATCTGCTCACCCCCATCATCGGCTCGCTCGACCTGCTCGTCCGCCGCGCGATCGGCAATGATCGCGAGCGGCAGCTGATCGCCGGCGCGCTGCATTCGGCGGAGCGCGCCCGCACGCTGGTGCAGCGCCTGCTCGCCTTCGCCCGCCGCCAGCCGCTCCAGCCCACCGCCATCGACGTGCACGCGCTCGTCACCGGCATGGGCGATCTGGTGGCGAGCACCATCGGCCCGCAGGTGAAGGTGGTGATCGAGGCGCCGGCGGATCTGCCGGCCGCGCGCGCCGATCACAATCAGGTGGAGATGGCGCTGCTCAATCTCGCGGTGAACGCGCGCGATGCCATGCCGGACGGCGGCACGCTGCGCATCACCGCCGCCGCGCGCACGGTCGGCGAGGGGGAGGACGCGGGCGAGCTGAAGCCGGGCCGCTATGTCATGGTGTCGGTCGCGGATACCGGCGTCGGCATGGATCCGGACACCGCCGCGCGCGCGATCGAGCCGTTCTTTTCCACCAAGGGGATCGGCAAGGGCACGGGGCTGGGCCTATCGATGGTTCACGGCCTGGCGCGCCAGCTCGGCGGCGGTATCCGCATCTTCAGCCAGCCGGACCTTGGCACCAATGTGGAGCTGTGGCTGCCGATGGCGGAGGAGGCGGCCAATCCGCATCCGTCCGGCGGCGAGGATGCGGCGCCGCGCTCGGGCCGGCGCGGCAAGGCGCTGCTGGTGGATGACGAGGATGCCGTGCGCACCGCCACCGCGCACATGCTGGAGGAAGCGGGCTTCACCGTGATCGAGGCCGCGTCCGGCGCCGCCGCGCTGCAGACCTTGGGCGCGCAGCCCGACATGGCGGTGCTCGTCACCGATCACCTGATGCCCGGCATGGACGGCACGCAGCTCGCCCGCCGCGCACGCGAAATCCGTCCCGGCCTGCCGTGCCTCATCGTCTCCGGCTATGCCGATGTCGAAGGCATCGCCCCCGACCTCCCC